>PWII01000040.1 GCA_003561025.1 Candidatus Nealsoniibacteriota bacterium | reverse complement strand
TGGGAAGAAGTAACTGAGTTTTAAAATTTCTAATTTCTAATTCTTAATTTCTAATCAATGACTAATGACAAAATTTCTAAACCGGAAAATCAGATGTATAACTTGGAAGAAAGGACAGCAAAATTTGGGGAGAATATTATTAAGTTTATAAAAGAGTTGCCTAAGAACGAAATTACACGTCCGCTTATAAGCCAAGCAATTCGTTCAGGAACCAGCATTGGAGCTAATTATGTTGAAGCAAACCAGGCAAGCTCAAAAAAAGATTTCAGAAATAAAATTTACATTGCCAAAAAAGAAGCAAGTGAAACAATGTATTGGCTTAGAATGATTGTAAACTCCTGCCCGCAACACAAAAAGGAGGCACGTCAATTGTGGCAAGAAGCTAAAGAATTCACTTTAATCTTTTCAAAAATTACAGCTACTCTTAATAAAAGGAAAGATTGATACTAAAAATTAGACAAATAAAAATTGAATAGAAATTAGGAAATAAAAATTAAAAATTTATGTTAAGAGTTAACAGTCAAAAGTCAAAAGTCAGTGATCAATCCGGTTTTACATTGGTTGAATTTCTTATCTATAGTGTTATTGTGGCAATGTTTATTGGGTTGCTTGTTCTTATGAGTGTAAATATAATCCAAGGAAACGCTAACCTAAATACCATAAACGAAGTAAATAATAATATGAGGTTTTCTTTAAATAAAATGACTTATTATATTAGAGAGACAGAGAGTTTTTTAATTTCTCCCGACAACGAAACGCTGGAACTTACACTGAAAGACACAAGTTCGGTTATCTTTAAACTTGGTGGCGTAGAAAACGATATTTTGCAAATACAAAAAGGCGAAGAAATTGAAGCTCTAATTGACTCCGAAATAATCAAAGTTACTAGTCTCATTTTTACCGATGTCTCTTATCCTGATACTCCTGGAACAATAAGAATAGAGTTATCTCTAAAACGAAAAAACCCACTAAACAGGTCTCAATACGATTTTAACACTACCTCTCAAACCACCGAAAACCTAAGAACATACTAACCCCCACGTACACCCCCGGGGTGTACGTGGGGGAATGTTGTCCGCAAAAAAATAAGTCCTCAGAGCGACATCTTTTTTTTTATTCTGAGTCCTGAGAATATTCGACTGAATCCAGGTTCAAAACTAATATGAGGTGGCGCGTTTACATAAACAATGCTTGTTGTGATATAAAATTTATTCATCCTTTTTTCTCTTTTCCAAAAAAACCTTAAACGACTCAAAAAGAATTCCAAGTAGCGGAATCGCAAGGAATGCTCCCAAAATCCCCCACAAAGAGCCTCCTACAACAATCGCAATTAATACGAGAACCGGCGAAACACCCATAATCTTTTTTGACAAAGATGGAGAAATAATACTTCCTTCTATCGCTTGAATAATCATAAAAGAAGTAATTACAAAAAAGGCCTGTGTAGGGCTCTCCAAAAAAGCGATAGCAAAAAATATCAATCCGGCAATTGCAGGACCGGCAAAAGGAATAAAGTTAAAGAGTCCCCCTATAATTGCAAAGACAAGAGCATAGTTTATTCCAAAAAGCGAAAAGACCAGATAAGTGCTCGTTCCCACAAAAAGGCATGCCAAAACTCTAACCAAAAACCATCTACTAACTTGTGTCCTACACTTTCTCCAAATTGAGAGTGCGTTATTCGCTTGATCCTCCGATACAAGTAGCTTTATCGCCTTTTCTATTCCATTTCCTTCCAGTGATAGAAATATCGCCATTGTGATTATAAAAAAGGTGGCGGAAATTCCTCCAAATAATACAGAGAGAGTACTAAAAAGACCCGTTCTTATCTCTTCCGAAGACTCTTTCAATACCTCCACAAGCTCGTCTAATGTTTGAAATCCGTCTACTCCGATATATTGCAGGAAAGGTGCTACTTTTTCTATATATTCGGGTAAAAGCAGGGAAAATCTCTTTATCTCCATATAGAGATTTGGTATAGCGATACTGACAAAGAGTGCGATTAAGCCAAAAACAATAAAATAGATAGAGATAACACTAATACCACGCGGTATGCGAAATTTTTTCAAAAAATCAACTACAGGATTAAATAAAATGGATATTATAAGAGCAAAAATAAACCAGACCAAAACGTCAGCTACTTGATAGAGAAGGTAAACGACTATCAATGAAAGAAAAATCTTTAAAATCGCTCCCCATGAAATATCTAATATATTTTTTTCTGAAGACATAATAAAGGGTTATCTATTTTCAATTATATAATGAGAGAAGAAAAAAGCAAACAGGCAACTTTTTCTTCAATAAAAGCAATAAATATAAGTCCGGTTTTAAGAGATTCTTCGTCCTTCGACAGGCTCAGGACTCAGAATGACAGAAAAAATAGTGCCTCAGAATGACATTCCTCCCGTCATTCCGAGCTTCCCCCCGTCATCCTGAGTGCCAACGAAGGATCTCTCTGTATGTTGAAGGGATTCTTCAGTCATTTCATTCCTTCAGAATGACAAAAATTCAAAATTATTAAAGTAGCTTTTGAAATCTTTTACCGTCTTTATGAGGCCCTATAAGAGCAAGATTAATGTTTCTCGGTCTAAAGATTTGCTTTGCAGTCTCTTGAATATCTTTTGCCGTAACCTTGTCTATAAGATTATAAATTTCTTCTATAGAATATATCCTTCCTTCTAAAAGCTCACTAGCTCCATAAAAGGAAGAGAGAGCATCAGAAGACTCAAGAACAATCGCCATCTTTCCCTTTATCTGCTCTTTTGCTTTTTTTAATTCTTTTGGAGAAACTTTTTCCTTTTTTATCTTTTCATACTCTTTTCTGATTGCAGATATCGCATCTTTTGTTTTTCTGTTATCTACTCCTGCTCTTGTCAAAATTAGTCCCGTATCAGGATTATCTTCTGCCGTGGTCCTGATATAATAGGCAAGGCCAAGCTCATCTCTTATCTTGATAAAAAGACGTGAACTCATCATTCCACCCAAGATTGAAGCGATAATTTCTTGACTATACCTCTCTTTAGAAAAAGAATTAAATGCTCTCGCTCCAAGACAGATATGTGTTTGGTCTGTCTCCTTATAAAAAGATAACGCTTGTGGCTTTTTTTGTTCTTCTAGTACCGGTACATTCTTTTTGGAAGCCCCTTCTCTAATATTGGAAAACTTATCAATAATCTCTCTTTCTGTCTCTCTTTTCTTTATGTTTCCTGCAACAATTACTACAGTGCTTTCGGACCTATATTGAGAATTCATATAATCCAGCATATCTTGTCTTGTTATTGCCGAAACCGTCTCTTTTGTCCCTGCTATGTCCCATCCTGCCGGCTGATCGCCATACAAGAGGCTATAAAAAAGAGTCTGACAATAAAAGATTGGATTATCATAATACATATTTATCTCTTCTTTTATCACTCCTCTCTCTTTTTCTACTTCTTCTTCTGGTAAAAGGGAGTTGAGATAGATATCGGAGACCCAGTCGATAGCAAGAGAAAGATGTGAGGTATTAACCTTTGCATAATAGCCCGTATAATCATTTCCCGTAAAAGCATTGTAAATTCCTCCTATCTTGTCTAAGTCTTCTGCAATTTTCAGTGGAGAAGGCCTCTTTTTTGTTTTTTTAAAGAGCATATGCTCTAGAAAATGAGATATTCCCGATATCTTTTTTGTCTCATGTTTTGAGCCGGTTCTAACCAAAACAAGAACAGTGGCAACTTTTGTGTTTTTTAATGGAATAGTAATAATCCTCAATCCATTCTTTAATCTTCTTTTGTGCATAATTTATAGAATTCTTTTAATTGCGAGATACGCATTGTCTTCTTGATATACTCTAGTTTTGTCCTAACACCCTTATTGTCAGGGATCCCTCGGCAAGCTCGGGATGACTAGGAAGTGTGGTCATCCTGAACTCTTCGGCTTCGCTCAGGACAGGCTCCGTGAAGGATCTCCCCCCCCCACTGTCATC
Source organism: Candidatus Nealsoniibacteriota bacterium (assembly GCA_003561025.1). Taxonomy (GTDB): domain Bacteria; phylum Patescibacteriota; class Minisyncoccia; order Minisyncoccales; family PWPS01; genus PWHW01. Next base: position 1,828 of record PWII01000040.1, on the reverse strand, counting down.
CTGAGTGCTAACGAAGGATCTCTACATCTCAAACAAATCCCTCCACTTTGGATTCATATCTTCAATCAACTTAATCTTTTTGTCTCTTTTCCAATCTTTAATCTTTTTCTCTGCAAAAATTGCGTCTTTTGCGTTTGGAAAAGTGTCATAATAAACTAATTTATCAATATTATACTTTGCAGTAAAACTATTTGGGCTTTCTTTTGCTGTATGTTCAAGCATTCTCCTTTCAAGAGCATTACTTATTCCCGTGTATAATGCTGTATTGTTCTTGTTGGTCGCTATATAGATGTAATACATAAATAGATTGGGATTCTTCGGCTAACGCCTCAGAATGACCTCTCCTCCCCGTCATTCCGAGCTTCCCCCCCCGTCATCCTGAGTGCTAACGAAGGATCTCTCTGTATGTTGAAGGGATTCTTCAGTCGCTTCGCTCCTTCAGAATGACAGAAAAAATAGTGCCTTCAGAATGACAGAAAAAATAGTGCCTCAGAATGACAAAAAAAATAGTGCTTCAGAATGACAGAAAAAATAGTGCCTCAGAATGACAAAAAAAATAGTGCCTTCAGAATGACAGAAAAAATAGTGCCTCAGAATGACAAAAAAATAATACCTCAGAATGACAGAAGGGTAGTTCAGAATGACAGGGGAAATCCATTGTCATCCTAAGCTCCCTGTCATCCTGAACCCTGAGCTTATCAAAGAGTAAAAGATCTTTCTGTGTCTATAAAGATATATCCATAATCTCATTTACAAATACCGGGTTAGCCTGATAGATTATTTCCTTATCAGTTCTTCTGTCAATTGCAACTATTCTCGTTTCAGAAATCGCCATATCAGTCTCTTCTATCTCTTCTGATGGTTCAATTTCCACTTCAAAAAATATCTCTTTTGGAACTCCTGCCGACATGTGATCAAGCTCAAGTTTTACCTCCCCGGTTCCTGATGCAAAAGAGAGTGAGATGTCTTCCGGAACCTTTTCCCCGGTAATTCTTGCGTTTTTAGGAAGCTTTGTGCTTATCTTTACGTTACGAACATCATTAAAAAGACTTTCTATGTCCCACTTTATCGTATAGCTTGACTTTTCCTCTTCTTCAAATGGATAAGGTCCTACCACATCAAAGGGCCCTCCTTCTCGCAAGGCAGACTGTTCTAATACAAGGCGGGTGTTTACCCCTGTAGAAAGTACTTTTTCCGCTCTTTCCATCTTTGCGCTAACCTTTATTTCGGGGTTTTGTGGTAAGTCGTCTTTTGTCCTTACCCAAAACTCAACTCTTCCATCTTCACCTTCTCGCAAAGACTGAAGATTGTAGTCAAAAGAATAACTCCACATAATTATTCCTCTCTCTTTTTGAAATCTCCCATCCAATGGTTCTACTTGATTTAGATTGAGTGTCTCTTTATCAAGATCAACAAGTAAAAATAAGTTTTCCAATGTCTCACTGCCAATGTTTCTAAAAAATATCTCGTACTGCAGAAGCTCTCCTGGGCTTGCAATATACTCAGGGTCTCCATTTACCTGCATGTCAAGAAGAAGTGCGCTCTTGGAGATAGAAGTGCCTCTTGATATCTCCTTTAATACCACAAACCTGTCATTTACTCTCGTTCCGACCCTTGCCCTAAAAAGCTTTGCATCTCCGGCATCTCCCCTTACAACTCCATCTATATCTACTACAGCGTCATCACCTCTATTTAGTACTGGAAAGGCCCAAACATTTCTTTTATCCACTTCGCTACGTGGCGTGCTTCTTATAAACTGAAAATTTTCAGGATACTCCATTTGAATCTCTATATCCGTTAACGGATAATCTATTTCCGAATAAAATCT
>PWII01000077.1 GCA_003561025.1 Candidatus Nealsoniibacteriota bacterium | reverse complement strand
GCTCCGGGAATGGGACTCGAACCTCAATCTATTTTTAGATTAAAGGACTTTCGATGAATTTTGCATGGGCCATATTTTTTTATTGCTTGATAATGCTCTCTTGTTCCATAACCCTTGTGCTTATCAAAACCATATATTAGATATTTCTTGTGATATTTTTGCATAATCTTATCTCTTTCTACTTTTGCAATAATAGAAGCGATAGAACACTCCAATATCTTTGTATCTGCTCTTGTTATTGATTTCTGTTTTTGATTCGTATTAATCTTGAAATTTCCATCAATTATTAAAAGATAATCTTCCCTATTTACCTTTTTTAGCGCTTTTTTCATTGCAAGCTTTGTTGCTTCTAAAATATTTATCTTGTCTATTGTCTTTTCTGAAACTATTCCCATCCCCCACTCTACAAAAGGAAAGCTTATTATCTCCTCATAAATCATCTCTCTTTTTTTGGGTAATATTTTTTTAGAATCTTTTATCCCTAACTTTTTTAACATCAAAAAATCTTTCTCTCTTTTCTTGTCTATGCAAACCGCAACAGCAACAACCGGCCCTGCTAAAGGACCTCTCCCTGCCTCATCTAATCCTATCAATTTTGCTTTTTCTCTCATATCTTGTAAAATTAAGCTGTTTTATATTGAATTTATGTCCTTTACTCACCTACATGTTCATTCTGAGTATAGCATTTTAGATGGCTTACCGAAAATAAGCCAGCTTTTGGATTATGTTAAAGAAAATAAGATGGATGCTGTTGCAATTACAGATCATGGCGCACTTTACGGTGCTGTAGATTTTTACAAGCAGGCTAAAGATAAAAATATGAAGCCAATTATTGGGGCAGAGCTATATATGGCAACGGAAAGAATGCATCAAAAGCGCCCCAATGTCGATAATAAATCATATCACCTAGTTTTAATTGCAAAAAACCTTACAGGTTATCAAAATCTTGTAAAGCTAATCACAAAAGCACAGCTTGAGGGCTTTTACTACAAGCCGCGAATAGATGAAGAGCTTCTTAAAGAAAATTGTGATGGTCTTATTGCACTTTCTGCATGTATACAGGGAAAAATTCCTCGTCATATCCTAATGGGAAAAAAAGAAAAAGCTAAAGAGTTAGCAATCTATTATAGTAAACTGTTCGGAAAAGATAATTTTTATTTAGAAATACAGCATCACCCCAATATTAAAGAACAAGGCATTGTAAACAAAGAATTGATAAAAATATCAAAAGAGACAGGGACACCTCTTGTAGCTACTTGTGACTCACATTATCTCCGCAAAGATGATGCAGAAACACAAGATATCTTGCTCTCAATTGGAACCGGTTCGGATATAAATAATCCCGACCGTCTAACGATGACCGACGACGATTTTTCTATGAGAACTCCAAAAGAGATGAAAGAACTCTTCAAAGATAATCCTGAAGCGATAGAAAACACCGAAAAGATAAAGAATATGTGTAATCTTGAAATTCCTTTGGGAAAAACGATACTCCCCGATTTTCCCCTACCGGAGGGAGAAACAATGGATAAAAAGCTTTATGAATTTTGCCTTTCCGGAATCAAAAAAAGATACTCAAAAGAAAGAAGAGAAAAGGCAAAAGAGAGGTTGAAAAATGAGATGGATGTTATCACCGGTGCCGGTCTCTCGTCATACTTTTTAATCGTTCAAGATTTTGTCAATTGGGCAAAAGAAAACAGAATAGTTGTTGGGCCCGGCAGAGGAAGTGCGGGTGGATCTATTATCGCCTACACTCTCGGAATAACAAATATTGATCCACTACACTACAATCTACTCTTTGAAAGATTTCTTAATCCCGGAAGAGCCAAGGTCTCGCTTCCCGATATCGATTTAGATTTTGCAGATAAGAGAAGGGATGAGGTGATATCTTACATAGCAAAAAAATATGGAGAGGAGAAAGTGGCGCAAATAATTACTTTTGGAACAATGGCGGCTCGTGCAGCAGTTAGAGATGTTGGCAGAACTCTCGGCTACCCTTACTCATATTGTGATAAGATTTCAAAGATGATTCCTGCAGGAATGAACTTAAAAGAGACAAGAGAAAATGTATCCGAATTTAGACAAATTTATGATACTGAGGAAAAAGCAAAAAAACTTATCGACCATGCCGAAAAGTTAGAAGGGGTTGTGCGTCACGCCTCAACACATGCTTGTGGTGTTGTAATTTCTAACAAGCCTCTCTATGAGATAGTGCCGCTACAACATCCAACCCAAAATGAGGCAGGAGTTGTAACTCAATATGCGATGAATTTCATTGAGGATTTAGGCCTCTTAAAAATGGATCTCTTAGGCCTTAAAAATCTGACAATTATTGAAGAGACACTTAAGAGAATATATGTTCTTCATAAAAAAAATATCGACATTGAAAACCTTCCTCTTGATGACAAAAAGACATTTAAGCTTTTTCAAGAAGGAAAAACTGTTGGAGTTTTTCAGCTCGAGTCAGGCGGAATGCAAAAATATCTAAAGCAGTTAAAGCCAAGTAATATTGAAGAGATTATAGCTATGGTCTCTTTATACCGCCCCGGACCAATGAAGTTTATCCCCGAATATATAAATAGAAAGCATGGAAAAAAAGATATTACATATATGCATCCACGGTTAAAGCCGATTTTAGAGCCAACCTATGGAGTCTGCGTCTATCAAGAACAAGTTATGCACATTGCCGGAGATCTTGCCGGATTCACGTTAGAAGAGGCAGATGTACTGAGAAAAGCGATCGGGAAAAAAATAGAAAAGCTTTTGCGTGGTCAAAAAGAAAAATTTATAAACGGAATAGTAGAAAACAATATCCCTAAAAAAGTTGGGGAAGACTTGTGGAGCTGGATTGAACCATTTGCGCAGTACTCATTTAATAAAAGTCATGCAGCTGCCTACGCTCAAGTGGCATATCAAACGGCATACCTAAAAGCACACTTTACAAAAGAATTTATGTCCGCAATTCTTACTGCCGATCAAAAAGATATTGAAAGAGTCGGCTTTCTTATAAACGACTGTAAAAAGATGGGAATTGAAGTCCTCCCACCCGATATAAACGAGAGTTTTACCGGCTTTAGTGTTGTTCCTGAAAAGAACCAGATTAGATTTGGTCTCTCTGCAATTAAAAATGTCGGTATAAAGATTGTAGAAGATATCATAAAAGAAAGAAAAGAAAATGGTAATTTTACTTCATTTGACGACTTTTTAACCAGAGTTGATTCTCAAAGCTTAAATAAAAAATCTCTGGAGAGCCTTATGCTGGCAGGTGTTTTTGATAAATTTAAAGAGCGTGGAGAGCTTATTTATAATATTGAAAGAATATTAGAATATGGAAGAGAAAAGAGAAAAAACAAGTCAAACGGACAAACCGGACTATTTGATAATATTGTTGCAAGCGAAGACTTAAGACTGGAAAAGGCACCAAAAATAAGTGAAAAAGAAAAATTTGACTGGGAAAAAAAGTTACTCGGTCTTTTTATTAGCGGCCATCCGCTTGAAGAATTAAAAGAAAGAATAGAAAAAGAGAGCATATCCATAAAAGAATCAAAAAGACAGATGTCAGAAACAATGGTTCGTGTTGGTATTGTTATTTCAAGCGTTAAGAAGATAATTACAAAGTCCGGTGAACCAATGTATTTTATACAAGCTGAAGACCTATCTGATAATATTGAAATTATTGTTTTCCCAAAAACACTTAAGAAAAATGGTAGTATCTTTGCGGAAGGAAGTGCACTCTTTGTTTCGGGTAGAGTAAGCCACCGTGATGAGGCACCAAAAATAATTTGTGAAACGGCTGAAGAAATAATTGCATAAAAAGAACTATATATTAAAATAGATACAATAAAGATTAAGTAAAAATTTATGGAAAATATAGAAAAAGTTAGACATTCCTTGTCTCATATATTAGCAAAGGCAGTTAAGGAGCTTTATCCTGAAGCTGCTCTCGGAATGGGACCTGCAACTGAAAACGGATTTTACTATGACTTTGATAGAATAAAAATTGGAGAAGATGACTTGTTAAAGATAGAAGAGAGAATGAGAGAGATAATAAAAGAAGACATCTCTTTTGTTAAAAAGAAAAAAAATAAGGAAGAAGTTTTAGAGATTTTTAAAAACGAGCCCTACAAGTTAGAGATAATCGAAGATATAGAAAAAGAAGATGGAAATAAAAATTTTACAGTTTATGAGAGTGGTAATTTTATAGATCTATGCGAAGGACCACATGTTAAAAGATCAAAAGAGATTCCATTAAAAAGCTTTAAGTTAGAAAGAATCGCCGGAGCATATTTTAAGGGTTTAGAAAAAAGGCCAATGCTAAAAAGAATATACGGATTATCATTTGCATCTGAAGATGAATTAAAAACTTATTTAAAAAACAGAGAAGAAGCTGCTGAAAGAGACCACCGAAAGTGGGGAGCAAGGCTTGATCTTTTCTGTTTTTCTGACTTAGTTGGTCCCGGATTTCCTCTCTTCACGCCACGAGGAACTATTGTAATTAGCGAACTAAAAAAGAAGATTGAAGAGATTTGCGAAAATTACGGTTTTCAAAAAGTTTTAACACCTCATCTTGCCAAAATAGAGCTTTATGAAAAATCTGGTCATGCAAAAAAATTCTCAGAAGAACTCTTTCATGTCTCATCAGAAAATAAGCATGAATTTGCGATTAGACCTGTTCTTTGTCCTCACCAGACACAAATTTATGCATCTAAAATAAGAAGTTATCGTGACTTACCAATTCGATATATGGAGTCAGAAAAACAATATAGAGCCGAAAAACCTGGTGAAGTAAAAGGACTTAGTCGAGTTTACGGTATAACAATTGAAGATGGTCATTGCTTTTGCACAACCGATCAAGTTAAAGACGAAATTAAAGGAATAATAGCTATTATAAAAGACTTTTATAGCCTCTTTGACCTCTGGGGAAACCATCGAACATGTCTCTCACTCCGAGATTATAGCCATCCCGAAAATTATATTGGAGAAAAAGAAGACTGGGACTTATGTGAGAAGATATTGGGAGAGGTGGCAGAGGAGATGGATCTTGATGCAGAAAGACAGGAAGGTGAAGCGGCTATCTACGGCCCTAAAATAGACTTTATGTTTAAAGACGCAATGGATAATGAGATTCAAATCCCAACAGTTCAAATTGACTTTGCAACGCCAAAGCGTTTTGATCTTACCTACATAGACGAAAATGGAAAAGAACAGACTCCTATAATGGTTCATAGAGCAGTCCTCGGCTCCTACGAAAGATTTATTGCTCTCCTGCTTGAGCATTTCAATGGAGCTCTTCCTTTCTGGCTTTCTCCTGAGCAGGTAAGAATTATTCCTGTCTCGGAAAAATTTTCCGATTATGCAGAAAAGCTCTGTCAAGCTCTGAAGAAAGAAAAGATAAGAGTAACAATTGATAGGGAGGGAGAAACACTTTCCAAAAAGATAAGAAATGGAGAAATTCAAAAAATACCGTATCTTCTTGTTGTAGGAGAAAAAGAGAAAAAGGCAAGCTCTGCCAGCGTAAGGTATAATGGGAATGACGAAGGTGCAGTAAGTTTTTCAAATCTAATAGAAAGAATAAAAAAAGAAAAAGAGCTATAATACCTCAATAAACAACCAACAAATGGCAACGCCCTCTCCACTCACAAATAAACTGATTAAAGGATATATAAAAGCTCAAAAAGAGAGTTCTGATTTAAGTAAGTCGACAATTTCTATAGAAAAAAAGAACAAAAAAATTTCTAGCTTTTATGAAAAAGCGAGAGAGGTTGTCTCCTGGAGAGAAAGAAATATTCTAAGAAGGAATGCGATAGAAAAGATGCTAAAAAAGAAAATTTCACTAGTAGGAGATAAAAAAATAAAGTCTTTTTCTCCAGAAAAATTTATATCAGAGCTTATATATTGTGGTGCATTTGAAAATGGAAAAATTTGCAAATCAAAAATAGAGCCTCTTCAAGAAATCATTGATAAATATATACTTATTTTTAACTACCAAGTTGAGAAAAAGAAAGATTCATCCTTTTTTCTTTGGCTATATTCCATAATGGCATCTGAGATAGAAGATCTTCTTTCGGGAAATGAGGCCGAAAAAACTCTTATCTCTTACATGTATAACTCGCTAAAAAACTCTGTTGTGACAGAAAAAAAGATAGATG
>PWII01000079.1 GCA_003561025.1 Candidatus Nealsoniibacteriota bacterium | reverse complement strand
TCCATGACTCTATCGTACAATTATTCGTAAATTGAATCAACACGCATAATCAAAAAACAGCCTCGATTAAGAGGTGTTCTCTGTCGGCTTGCCATTCCGAAGCTTCAGCGAAGGATGGCTCTGGCGGTAGGACTCGAACCTACAACCTAGCGATTAACAGTCGCTTGCTCTACCATTGAGCTACGCCAGAATGATTTTCATTATACTTAATTTTTAATAATTTTCAAATCTGATTTATCTTAAAAAGGTAATTGCGGGATTAATTTTATTAATACCCTTCTAGCCTCTCTAATCTTTCATGCTTTCTTATCTTTTCTAATGCTTTTGCCTGAATTTGTCTTATTCTCTCTCTTGTAACATTAAACTTTTGCCCTACCTCTTCTAATGTATGCGTTACCCCATCTTCTAGCCCAAAACGCATAGAAAGAATATCTTTCTCTCTTTCTTCTAGGTCCACTAGAATATTTTCCAGTCTCTCTTTTAGAAGCTTTCTTGCGGCTGAGATAGAAGGGGATACTGCTTTTTCATCTTCAATAAAGTCCGCCAAGGTACTACTATCGTCATCATCTCCTATCGGTGCTTCAAGAGAGGTTGCTGTCTGATAAATCTTTATTATGTGTCTCACTTTATCTACTTCTGTCTCCATCTCTGCTGCTATCTCTTCTGCTGAGGGCTCTCTTCCTAGACTCTGAAATAATTCTTTTCTTACCTTGATATACTTAGATATTTTTTCCACCATATGCACGGGAATACGTACTGTTCTTGATTGGTCTGCCAGCGCCCTATTTATAGATTGTCTTATCCACCATGTGGCATAGGTTGAAAATTTATAACCCCTTCTCCAATCAAACTTTTCTACAGCGCGAAAGAGTCCTAAATTACCTTCTTGAATCAAATCTAAAAAAGAAAGCTTTGGAGATCTTCCAATATATTTCTTTGCAATAGAGACAACCAGTCTCAAATTAGCTCTTATCATTCTCTTTTTTGCCTCTTGGTCTCCTTTTTCTATCTTTTTTGCCAATTCTATCTCTTCTTCAGAGCTTAACAAAACTTCTGCTGCTATCTCCTTCAAATAGCTTTGCACAGAGTCTATACTTATTCCGACCATGTCTTCAACTGCTTTTTGAGACTCATCACTTAAAAATGTTCTCTCTTTTTTTATCTTTATCCCTCTTCTTTTTAATCTAGTGCATAATTTTTTGAGAGAGTCTTTGTCTTTTTTTAGTTTTGGGAAAAACATAAAAAGATCAGAAAAATAGAGAATTCCTTTTCTCTTTTTTGCTATCTTCAGCACATATTCTATCTTTTCTTCTTCAAATAATACCTTTTTTTCTTCTGTCTCTTTTTTTTCTTTCTTCTTTTTTACCTTATCTTTGGTTTTTCTGCTTTCTTTCTTTGCCTCTTTCTTTTTAGTAGCTTTTTTTTTAGGCTTTTCTGTTTTCTTTTTTTTACTTACATCTTCTCTCTTTTTTCTTTTAACCAGCTTCTTTGTCTTTTTTTCTTCTTTCTTTGTTGTTTTCTTTTTTCCCTTGTTTTTGGTTTCTTTTTCTGTTTTTTTTGTTGTTTTCTTTTTTGGCATATTTATAAAAATAAAATTTAGAGACCTTGTAACTGCTTGGAGTTTTTACTAAATTTTTTAATTAATTTTTCTACTTCTTTCTCATTTTTATCTTCTTCCGCACGCCTTATCTCTTCTTCTATCTCCCGTAGTTTTCCTTTAATAAACTCCTTATTTACTTCTCTTATACAATAATCTAGCTCTTTTTCGATATCAATCTCTCCTTCGCTTGTAAGAAATGATAATTGATTAAGTATCTCCTCATCTTCTTTGTCGAGTACCTTTTTTTCCTCTTTTAGAAAGGAAATTATATTTATCGTGTTTTGCTTAAAAATAGAGGCATCTTCTTCTTTTATTTTTTTAGCTAAATTTTTATTATTAATACAAAAAGAGAGTATCTTTTCTTCTAGAAGGTCTTTTCTTGCCTTCCTTTCTTCTTTCTTCTTTACTGTTTCTTCCTTCTTGTCTGTCTCTTTTATCTTTATTTTTTCCATCTCTGTTCTTATCGCCTCCTCTCTTACGTTCAATTTACGGGCAAGGAGACTAATAAAATGCGCCCTCTCTATGTCATTATTTATCTTTTTTATTTTAGGTAATAACTCGGCTGCGGCTTCTCCTTTTTCTCGCGGATTATTTAAGTCATACTTAGAAAAGGTGTTTCTAAAGTAGAATTCCATCACCGGAATCGCATTTTTTATATATTTTTCCCACTTTTTCTTGTCTTCTAAAATAACATCTGCAGGATCCTCATCTTTCTCCATTGCAATTATCTTTATATCAAAGCCTTTTTCTTGGGCGATACTTATTCCTTTTTCCGTCGCCGACATTCCTGCACTATCCATATCAAATGCAGTCAACATTCTTTTGCTATATCTTTTTAATATCTCAAGCTGATTCTCTGTAAGTGCAGTTCCGGAAGATGAAACTACATTTTTATATCCGCTCTGATGAGACAAAATAACATCGGTATATCCTTCAACAATAATACTCTGATCTACTCTTCTTATCTCCATCTTTGCACTATAAAGGCCATACATAATTTTACTTTTATCATAGAGTGGTGTTGACGGACTATTTATGTATTTTGCTCTCTTATCTTTCTCAAAAAATACTCTTCCTCCAAAGCCGACAACGCTTCCACTTATGTTAAAAATAGGAAAAATTATCCTTCCTCTAAAGCGGTCAAATGAATAGTTGTTCTTTCCTACACAAACTCCTGCCTGAACTATCTCTTCTCTGGTATATCCTTCTCCAATCAGATATTTAGCTAAAAAATCTTTTGCGACAGGAGCATACCCTATTCTCCATTCTTGAATGCTCTCTTTTGTTATGCCTCTCTTTTTTAGATATTCTTGAACTTCTTTTCCGTGCTTTGATTTTTGTAATTGTTCTGAAAAAAAGAGAGTTGACAATTCGCAGATATCAAGCATTCTTTTTGTCTTTGTCTCCTCCTCCTTATTTTGCTGTTTTAGTTTAACCCCCGCTTTTTTTGCCAATATCCTCAATGCATCAGCAAATTCCACTCCCTCCATCTTCATTACAAATTGAAAAATATCTCCTCCCTCATTGCAACTACCAAAGCAACGCCATATCTGCCTTGAAGGATTTACAAAAAAAGAAGGGGTTTTTTCTTGGTGAAAGGGGCAAGGAGCTCTCAAATTAGCTCCCGCTTTTTCAAGCGTTACATATTCACGCACAACATCTGCAATATCGAGTCTATTTTTTATTTCTTGAATAGGAGAATCAAGCATAATTAATAAATAAGTGACTCATTATAATAGAAAATTCATTATTTTGCAAGAAAATTAACTTAATGTAAAAGCATTGAAATCGTCATCTTTGTAGGGTTTCTAGCGACTATTTTCTTGATTTTGCTATTTTTCTTAATAATGGTAAAATATGATAAAGTAAAGAAAGTTATGAGCACAGAGACATTGCAGGAATCAGTAGATAGATTAAAAAACTTTCCTGGAAATGTGAAAGGAGAAGTTTTTCGTACGCATGCAGAATATATTAAGTATAAGGAGGGGGAAGATGGAGTAAAAAAGATTGAAGACCGTATGAAGGAATTGGGAGCAGAGATAAATTTTGATAAGATAAAGCCGTTTGAATGGATTAGTGAAGGAATGAGCTCTCTCACAATTATTGTCGCCAAAGACCTATTTAACTGGACTGATGAAGAAGTTTTTGAGATGGGTCGTTTCGCTCCAAGAGCTTCTTTCATTATCAAGGTATTACTTCAATATATGGTCTCTATTGATTATGTTTTTAATAATGCCGAAAAATATTGGCAAAAACATTATGATTTTGGCGGAATCGAAAAGACAGAATATAATAGAGAAGAAAGAAAAATAGTTATAAGAGAGATAGGATTTAAAACACACCCCACTGTTTGCGTATATCATGCAGGATATTTTAAAGGACTTTCTGATTTTGCGATTAAATCTGAAAATGTTACCGTTGAAGAGACTGCTTGCGTGCATAACGGTGCAGACTATAATGAATTTACAATTAGATGGTAATTTAAAATAAATTAAATTTATGCAAGAAGATATAAAAGAGATAAAAAGAGAGATGTTGAGATTCACCGGAAAGGTTAAGGGTGAAATTTTGCTCTCTCATGCAGAGTATATTAAAGAAAAAGAAGGAAAGGGAGGATTAGAGAAATTAGAAGAAAAGATGAGAGAGCTAGATGCCTCTATTAATTTCAAGAAGATTAAAGAAGACGAGTGGATTAGTGAAGGACTAAGTGCTCTTGTTGTTATTGTTTCAAAAGATATCTTTTCTTGGAACGAAAAAGACGTTTTTGAGATGGGAAAACACGCCCCTCATTTTTCTCCAGTTCTTAAGTTTCTTATCGCAAACATCGCCTCACCACAAAGACTCTTTGAGGAATCCTATATCTACTGGAAGAATCTTTTTGACTTTGGTCGTCTTAACCCTGTTAAATTTGATAAAGAAAAACAGGAAGCCTTGCTTCGCATACACGACTATAAGACAGACCCTCTTTTGTGCGTATATCATGCAGGATATATAAAATCACTAGCGGAAATTATACTAAAAAAGAAGGATGTTGCTGTTGAGCAAACTGCTTGTACGCATAAGGGAGATAAATATGATGAATATAGGATATCTTGGTCATAAGCTTTTTTAGCAATTAAAATAGTTTGTAATCTTAAAAAAGGAGGGTTTTTCTTGAAAAATGTCATTTTGCTGGCAGATTATAAGAAAGGAAAAAACATTAAAGCTCTTTCGTCTTATCAAGAAAATATAAAAAAGTACCTTTATGATGCTAATACCTCTCTCCTAGGACTTGAAAAACTACTGTATTTTATTGAAAATGAAGCTGGACCGGATGTGCTTAAAAAGATGTGGAAATCATTTTCTCCGGAAGAAAAGGCAGAAATAAGAGAAATTTATGACTGTATAAATAGGAAAAGTGAAAATACAAATTCCATAATAATCCCACGTTCTCCATATAAGAAACCACCATAATGGTGGTCTTTTTTTTATAGCTCTAGTCTTACTGCACTCAGCTCCTCATTTTTTAATGGCGGGGAGCATTAGACGAAGTTCGAACCTGGATAGAGGAAAATTATAGCAAGTTCGCTGTCTTTGTCCCGCCTAATAAACAGCTTTAGTTTAGCATGCTAAGAGGAAGAAGAAAAACAACATGCAACAAGGCTATCTAAAAAAGTAAAAATGACTTGACAATTACTTTATTCTCGCATAGTATTAACTTAGAAGTAAAAAGGGGACTAGGGCTTTCCTGGGCCCCTTTTTCTATGGAAAAATCTTTAATCCATAATTTAAAAATCTACTTCCTTTGCTGTGAAGCTTTGTTTTAATAATTTTAAGACTTTCCGTTTTTCTATCTTTATTTAAGATAAACGCGCCAACAGGATAAGCAACCAAATCAGCTATCTGATGACCAGCTATGTTTTGCGTTTTCTGATTAAAGGATAAGTCCAAAAATTTTGATTGAATTTCTTCTTTCTTAAACATGATATGTCCATTTTCCTTAAGATGGTCACCAGACCTAAATTCTTCATAGACCTTGGCAAGCTTCCTGTCATTATGGGTCTCTCTTGACTCCATTCTAAACATCAACTGCTCATTAGATCTGCCAAGAAACATAACCGCTCTTTCCAAGATAAACTTAAAGCAAAGATTATAGGGATTATCCGGCGCATAATATTGCTCCTTAAATTTGGTTTTGTGAATTACGGCCATTATGATTTTAAAGTCCATTGACCTTATCAAATCATTCAGGTCATTATAGAAAGCTTCTCTTTTACTTCTATCAACTAGGCAGGCAAAGTCCCCTTTTTGCTTTCTTATGTCATAAGAGCGGAGAATAACACTCGTTGTGTTAAAGTGCTTGTTTTTCAGTTCATTAACTCGTGGCTCAACTGTTTTGGAATAGTAATCCAAATCAAAAATACAACCAGCTAAAACAAACACTGGATAGGAAGGGTCTATTTTATCTAAACTATGGTCGCCTGACTCGTCCAGAAACATTATTTTTGTCATAGATTTTTCACTTATAGTCTTGTCTTCTTGAATAATTATTCTCGAATCCTTGCCGTATTCTATCAAAAAAACGCCTTTAATAAAAGGCGAATTTTTCACATTTAGAGGGGCATAATTGCTTCT
>PWII01000052.1 GCA_003561025.1 Candidatus Nealsoniibacteriota bacterium | reverse complement strand
CTAAAAATAATGGAACGGAAGAAGAAAAGGGTGGTGCTAATATGATAATTAATGCGATGTTTAATTCAAATGACCCTGCTTATATAACAAATCTTATTAAAGGTGGTCCCGGAACGGAAGCAGAAAAGATTATCGAAAAGCATATTGATACTAAGGCCGGAATAGAAAACTTTAGTGAAGGAGAAAAAATAGAGAAGAGATGGAAATATATAGAGGGAAATCATCCTGAGCTCGCAAAAAGACTTACCAATACTCCCTCAACGGGCTCTTTGGGCATCTCTATACCGCGAAATGTGAAAAAAGATAGAGGAGGAGGGCTGCCAGAGAGGGAAGATTCTCCACAGCCATCTTCTAATCCACAACAATCACAACAATCCTCTGATAGTAGTAATCATAGAGAAAATTTAAAGAAATTATTAGACGAAGAAAGAACAACTAAAAAAGATGATATTGATCCAGACCCCTGGGAGAGCTATAGAAAGCTTTTTAAATAAAAAATCAAAAATAAAAAAATGTTAACCGAATATACAGACGAAGAATATAAAAAGCTATATGAGAAGCTTCCCAAGGATTTTCAAAAATTTTTTTGGGATGATGATATTGCTATTCATATAGAAAAGATAAGAGAGAGACATAATTTAGATAATATTGTGGGAAATAAGATTTCTCTAATTGTTGCTCATATATTTTTAGGAATAATAGAGGAAGAGAGACTGGAAGAAGTTATAGCAGAAGAGATAGAGCCCAATAAGGAAAAGGCAAAAAAGATAGCAAAAGAGGTTAATAGATTTGTAATCTCTCCTGTAAGACCTTTTCTTGAACAATTGTATAGCAAAAAAGAGAAGAAAGTAGAGAGTGTTTTTGAATCCCCAAAAAAGAGGGACGGTATTGGCGATTCATACAGAGAACCGATAGAATAGTTATTTGACAGACAAGGGGTAAAAAGAGTATCATGATATAATAATTATACTTATAAAGAGTATTAAAATGCAAACCAAAAGGAGGAATTTTTTTAGAAGAATCTTGCAAAAAAAATATATCGCTTTAGCTTCTCTTATAGTAGTGGGAGTAGCAATCCCTTTTCTCTTTATAGAAGGGTCTCCTTCAGACACGGGAAGATATGTCGGAAACTATGTGACAGGGGTTTTGCTTTTTGCAATAACGACGATGTCTCTCGCTTTTTCTACTTTTGCTGACTGGCTTCTTAGATTGTCTGTAAGCAATGAGTTTATGAATATCGGCTATACTACCAATCCCTTTGTGACTCATGGATGGGCGGTTATGCGTGACTTTGTAAATATGTTCTTTATTATAGTCCTAATTATTATAGGGCTTTCTACATCACTTCAGATAGAGACATATAAGTGGCAAAAGACACTACCTCGGCTTGTAGGAGTAGCACTCTTAATCAACTTTACACCGGTTATTTTGGGAATCTTTATAGATGCATCAAATATCGCAATGAGATATTTTACTTCAATGATAAGCCAGGACTCCTTTTTTATATCCCAAGTTAGAGGCTTATATAGCACAATTGCTATGGACTTATCCAGAGTCATGTGGATGACATTTGAGAGTCAAGCGCTTCACCCGACAACAAAGATGGTTATGTTTACCCTCTTTAATCTCTTCTTTGGCTTTGTCTATTTTTGTTACGGAATTCTCTTCACAATGAGGTATGTCGCAATATGGCTTCTCGTCATTATATCCCCTTTAGGGTTTTTCTGTTATATATTACCGGCAACACAGCCTTTCTTTAGGAGATGGTGGAGCTGGTTTATAGGGTGGTGTTTAGCGGGGGTGGCAGCAGCAGCATTCCTCTATTTTGGTGAAATAATTCTTCAACAAATAGGAAGAGAAACGATAATGCCACGATTAACAGAACATCAAGGAGTTGAGGTTGGTGCATTTGTAGGAATTTTCCCCTTAATGATACCGATGTTTTTTAGCTTTTTTGGTCTTCTTGTCACATTTGCGATATCTTCTGCAGGGGCAAAAGCTGTTGTGCAAGGATTCCAGAAGACAGCGACAACAATCAAAAAACCGACAATTAATTTCTCTACCTCAATGAAGGAAAAGACGGCTGATGCGACAGGTGCTGTCAAGAATGCGTTTAGAGCGCCAGTACAGCCATCCTCTACTCCCGGGGCAGGAGGAGCGCCTTCTTCTCCCACAACAACAAGAAGAGCAGATTCTCTACATAGGAGAAAAGCAACAGATAGTGACTTGCCCGGTAGCCAAGGATTTTCTCAAAGACCTTCATCAATAGAGATAACAACGTATGCATCCGAAGGAACAAAGGGAGCGGTAGAAGAGATAGCAGGATTATTTAGCGAAGAAGGACGAACAAGACAAAAAGGAGAAGTAAGTCAAATGGGAGGTGCTAGAAGAAGTGAAACAACTCCAAAAGAAGGGAAAGAATTTGATTCCAGTAAGTTTATTGGTTCTGATAGGAGCAGAGATGCAATGAGAGAAAAAAGGGAGGCAGAACAGACTACGTCGGGGCAAAAGATAGAAACGGCAGATGTAAAAATTAAGGAAGGTCTTCCGGAAAGAGAGGGAGGAGGGAAGCAAGAGACAGTTGTAAAGGTCAAAGAAGGTCTTCCGGAAAGAGAGGGAGGAGGAAGACAAGAAAAGACAAGAGTAGAAGGAAAGGGAGCGGAAACAGCAAACATAGATATGAGAAGTGGGCAAACAGGAGGAGGGTCACAAAGTACATCAAAAACAGAGAGCAGAAGAAAGATAGAAAGAGTAACAAATAGAGACGAAGGAAGTCAAGATAATAAAAGACCGAAGCCAAAACTGGATTATAGAGAAGATAGAAAGAGAGAAGGTGACGCGGGAAGAATGGATCTATTTTAATAATAAAATTTATGGATATAGAAACATTAAGAGATAAGTGTCCGGCGTTTTTTGAAGCCTTTCCCGAGGCCCTTATTAAGTTTTCTTTAAGCGAGAAGACTGCACAAAAAATTGCCAATATATGCGTTGAACATAAAGTTTCAAAAAAAGAAGACGTAGAAGAGGTTGCGTCTAAAATTATACATACTATTTTTGGTGAACTTAAAAAAGAGGAGCTAGTCTCTGTTTTGGAAAATAGCATAGAGGCGCAAAAGAGCACGGTAGAGAGTATCGCTCAGAGAGCAGATGAAATCATATTTTCTCAAATTCCAGCTGTTTTGGAAGAAGATGATAGAGCAAAAGAAGAAGAAAAAGAGAGAGAAGTAGAGAAACCCGTAAGCATGGATCCAGAAAATAGTAAGAAAGACACATACAGAGAGCCGATTGAATGATTATTTCAAGAGAGGTGAGACTATCTAATCATTTTCAAGACTTCCTCTTAATTTAGGCTTTAATGATATTGGTAATTAATGAGAAAAAATGCGTTATAAAGTTCCACGACATGTAGACTATAAGGCGAAGATTGTAGGGCCGGCGACATTTTCCCAGCTACTTTATGTTGGAGCTGTCGGCTTTATTATTCTTATGCTCTATTTTGCAATGGGAACCGGACCGGCATTTTATTCTATTGCGATTCTTCTTGGCTCGATTGGAATTGCTCTCGCATTTTTACAAGTATCAGGTCAACCGTTACCAGAATACCTAAAAAAGATGGTTATTTTTAGTATATCTTCGCGAGAGTATATTTGGGAAAAGAAGATAATGCCGATGGAAACATCGATGCCAAAGAGAAGAAAAGTGGTTATTGAGGACAAAAAAGAGGAAGATAGTGGACCAAAGAAGGCGAGAACAAGTAATTTGGGAAATATGTCCAGTGAAATTGAGACATTCTAAAGAAATCTATTTATGGCAAAAAAAAGCGCACAGGATTTTATTCCAATCAAACAAGTAAGAGAGGGTGTTATTGTTTTAAAGAACAAGGGCCTTAGAGGTGTTCTAATGGTCTCTTCTATCAATATCGCACTTAAATCAAGAGACGAGCAAGAGGCGATAATATATCAATTTCAATCTTTTTTAAATGCTCTTGATTTTCCATGTCAGATAGTGGTTCAGTCGAGAAAGACAAATATTACAGGATATATCGATAAGATAAAAGAGCTTGAAAAAAACCAGAAAAACGAATTACTCAAACAACAGACAACAGGATACCGTCAATTTTTGGAAGACTTTATTAGCAAAGAATCAATTTACACAAAGACTTTTTTTGTCGTTGTTCCCTATGCAATTCCTTTTTCCTCGTCAGGGAAGGGAGGCAAAAAAAAGGAGGAAGATGTTGTTGGTGAAGTCTTTCAGAGAGGAAAAGATCAGCTCTATCAGAGAATGGAGTTTGTTGCTCTTGGACTTAGAAGGTGTGGACTTCATTGTGCTCCGCTTACAACGATAGAGATAATAGAGCTTTTTTGGGCATTATTTCATCCAAAGAGTGCAGAGAGCGGTTATTATCCGGAATTCCCGGAAGAATTAGTAATATAAAAAGTGACTTATACCTATGTCTATTATAGACAAATTTAAAAACTTAATGGGAGGAGGAAAGCCTGAAGAAGGAAAAGAGCAAGAGAGTAATGCCCTAAAGCTTGTTGATGTTATTGCTCCTTCTTCTATTCAAGAACTACAAGGACAGATTAGAGTTGAAGAAAAGTATTGTAGATCCTTTTTTGTCTTTTCTTATCCTCACTATATTACAGCGGGGTGGGTTTCCCCTGTTATAAATCTAAATGTTCAGCTTGACATATCTTTTTTTGTGCATCCGGCAAGCACTGAAGATGTCTTAAAAAAGTTAAGAAAAAGATTGACTGAAGTGCAGGCGGAAATTATGGACAATGAAGAAAAAGGATTGGTGAGAAACCCTATTCTTGAAACGGCGTACAAAGATATGGAAGAGTTAAGAGATAGATTGCAGTCGGCACAAGAGAGAATGTTTTATTTTGGACTCTATATTACGATATATGGAAGCTCTGAAAAAGAGATAGAGGATACGGAGAGTGTTTTGAGATCTATCTTTGAAGCAAAAGTGATATATATAAGACCGGCTCTATTTCAGCAAGGCGCTGCCTTTACCAGCACCTCTCCTTATGGAATGGACTTGCTCCAAACTCACACTCCAATGAATACGGAGCCGTTATCCAGTATTTTTCCTTTTATCTCTTTTGATTTGACATCTTCTGACGGAATACTTTACGGAGTAAATAAACATAACCGCTCACTTGTCCTATTTGACCGCTTTTCTCTTGAAAATGCAAATGCCGTTATCTTTGGAACATCCGGTGCAGGTAAATCATATCTTGTTAAGCTCGATGTATTGAGGTCTTTGATGAGTGGAGTGGATGTAATTATCGTAGATCCTGAAAATGAATACAAGACCCTTGCAGAGTCCGTGGGCGGTGCTTTTTACAACATATCTATCGGTTCCAGTCATCAGATTAATCCTTTTGACCTTCCTATCCCAAGAGAGGATGAAAAGCCGGAAGAAGTATTGAGAACAAATACAATTAACCTTGTAGGTCTTCTCCGAGTGATGCTTGGTGGGCTTGGGACAGAAGAAGATTCTATTATAGATCAAGCAATTACAGAGACTTATGCCGCAAGAGATATTACTCCCGATAGCGACCCAAGCACGTGGGCCGAAAAAGTACCACTTCTTTCTGATTTGGAGCAGGTATTAGAGTCGATGGAAGGAACAAGACCACTTATTTTGCGATTAAGGAGATTTACAAGAGGAACATATGCAGAGTTTTTTAATCAACACACCAATGTGTCAATGAATAATAATTTAACTGTTTTTGGAATAAGAGACTTGGAAGATGAGATGAGGCCTATCGCGATGTTTATTATTATGCGGTTTATCTGGAAGACGGTGTCTTCTTCCATAAAGAAAAGACTCTTTGTTATTGATGAGGCGTGGCTTATGATGCAGACAGAAGATGGAGCATCGTTTTTGTTTGGGCTTGTAAAGAGGGCGAGAAAGTATTGGCTTGGAGTTACAACAATTACGCAAGATGTATCCGACTTTATGCAGTCAAGTTACGGAAAGCCGATTGTGACAAACTCTGCCCTTAAGATATTATTAAAGCAGTCTTCCGCGGTAATTGATATGATTCAGCAAGTCTTTAATCTTACAGAAGAAGAGAAGTTTATTCTACTTGAAGGTGAAGTCGGAGAAGGGATATTCTTTGCAGGACAAAAACATGTCGCGATAAAGATAACAGCATCCTATACGGAAGATCAGATTATTACATCTTCTCCTGAAGAGATTGCCAAGATGAAAAAAGAAAGAGCAAAGTTTTAATTAAAATCTTTGCTATTTTGACAGTTTTTATATATAATTCCAGAACAACAATTTAAAAAATAAAATAGCGCT
>PWII01000073.1 GCA_003561025.1 Candidatus Nealsoniibacteriota bacterium | reverse complement strand
TATCGAGCATTTCTAAAATCTTATGTGTGTTCTTCACAACCCGGTCGGTCGGGTCCATCTGAACCCCAAAGAAATCTCTCATGCTGATGTTGATGCCGTCTTCAACATCAACTGTAAATGCTGTTTTATTCAATAAATTTGATTGCATCATTAATGCCTTCAATCGTTTAAGATATTATTATATCGACTTTCTTAATGCTCTCATTTTGCTTCAATTTTAGCAGATGCATTCATTTCTTTTGCAAACTCACCTGCACTGATGAACTCCGAGTCGGGCCATGTTTTCCTGATTTCTGCAATCAGTTTTTTTAATTCGCCAAGGCCTTTTGCCCTGGCATCGGGATTTCTGCTTCCAACATAGTTCACCCTATGGGTATTGATAAGTGCGGGTTTACCCCAGCGAAATGCAGCTGCTATTTGTTTCAGGGTAATCTCAGGTCCCTTATAATCATCTTTTACCGGTTCAAATGCACAATTCGAAATGTAGTGCGAAACACCTTCAACCGACACCTCTCCGAATCTGCATTTCCCGGTTGTTAAACCTCCCTTGCCATCAGGCTCAGATCGTCTGTGTGATGCACTAATCGTCGTAACTCCTTTTTCGGCTAAGGCCTTATAAAACCTGCGATGAAACATGCCGTTTGGCGGACTGAAAACGTCAGGCTTCCTTCCAAAAGCGTCCTGAAAAAGATCAACACCCTCTTTCAGTGAATTTTCAAGAAACAGATAGTCATCTTCGCTTTCGAAGTAAAATGTATAAACCGGATTGATACTCATGGAATCCGTTTGATAAAAAGCATACCTGTTATCGAAGCAGAAATGAAGTCGTTCATCGACGTTTTTTAAAGCCTTCATCCATACCGGTGCATTCAGGTGATCCCTGCCGTGGTATTCGGGCAGAAAGACTTCTCTTTTCATTCCCTTTTCCCAGGCCTCCCACGTTTTTTGTCCTTCCGGACTCCTTGCCAGCCTCTCAACAAACGGCTCTGCTATATACTTACTATAACCGCTTTCACGGATTTTATCAAAATCCGGATTTGCCATGATGGTAAAAGGCGTAAATACCGCAGCCCTTCCGTTTTTGTCGGTAAAAGCCTCCAGCACCTCGTAGAGCGTTTCAAGATCCTCGGCCGTTGCCATGGTTTCGTACCTGGTATGCACGTTCCGGTCAACCGGAATACCGCCGGCAAGCAGTTTTCCGTAACTCTCCTGCGAATCTATGCGAAGATCCCCCCAGTCGTCCGAAATAAATACAACCAGCTTGCGGCCTGTACGCCAGCCCGGAATATTTTTCAGATTCATTACAAAATTGCGTTGAATGCTGTTCATAATTTTCAATTTATGTCTAATATCAAGTCAATGTTCAATTCTTCTCACTTTATAGATTTAAATAGGCCTTTTATCTGTGAATTCTACAAACAGCTCAGTCCACTTCCACGGAGCAACCATGCGCCACATACCTTTTTTTAAAAAAATTTTCATGACACCTTGCGAAATTTGACTTCTTATCTGTATACATATAATTCGAAAAAATAAGGGGGCCTAAATAAATTACATAAACAATTAAAACCATTATTCCACAAAAAGTCATGCCTGTATCTATTTCATGAATATTAGCTAACAAATATTTTTAGAACGACTTCGTCCATTATAGTCACAAATACTATTTCATTTAAATTAGTTTATTCTCTTTTCTTCTCTTTAATTTTATAAACATTACCATATAGCCCAATAAAAAAGCTCTTCAAATCATTTAAACTGATGTCTTGATAGAACTGTTTAGAAAAGAAAAAATCAAACCATTTCAAACGTTGTTTTATAGGCTTTCTTCCAGAGTTCAAAAGCCAAAGAAAATCAAGTCCAAGATGTCTTAATCCAACACCAGTATTATATACATAGTTTTTATGTTCTTTATTATAAGCTTCTAAATAATACATTTCAGCATAGTTCATACCTGATTTAAAAGCAGACTTTACACAAGCAGGCAACCTTGGATTAATTTCAAGGATTTTACACTCTTTAGTCCGCGGATCCTCTATCAAATCAAAGTCTGCAAACCCGATCCAGTTTAACCTGTCTAAAACATTTTCGCATAGATTCACCAGGTCATTTCTTTGGATGGTTGTGTTATAGCAGCTGCTGCCACCATCTACAGGATAAAACCTTACTTTATGCATTACCGAACTCCCAATGATTTCATTATTGACAGTTCGAAACAATTGAACCTTGTATTGATTACCCCCGGGTGGTATAAATTCCTGTAGATGAAAAGCTCCAAAATCTTTCAAAATAGAAGGAGCCTTCTCTTTCAATTCATTTATTGAATTGACCAGAGACATCCCGCGCCCTCCCGTTGTAATATTTGGTTTTAAATATAGTGGCAGCTCTTCTTGATCCAATTCATCAATATCAGATATTTCATTTACATGATATGTTTTAGGGTGCGGAAAATCGTTCTCTTCACATAGCTTCATTAACAAGCCCTTATTATAACCGTTTGAAAAAGAACCAAATGCAGGTGTAACAATTCTGGAAAACTTTTTAATCTCCTCCTGATGTTTGCTTACCAGTTCTGCGGTAATGTCGCTTAACGGTATTATCAAACTCACTTCGTTTTCAGAAACATAGTTCAATAAAAAACTCAGATAGCTCTCCTCATCTTTAGAAGCAGGTGCAAAAACTTTTTCGTGAGCGTATTTTGAACCTGATCCATACGTGAATTTCTTGTACAAAAAAAAGCTTACATGAAAGTCACTTTTATAAAAGTACTCTGCCATCGGAAGTGTTTGAGTCCCTCCGGCATCAAGTAATAAAATTTTGTCTCTAAACATATTTAAGGATCAAATGCATGATTAAATAAACTTATTCATCTATAAGCGTTTAGAATTAAAAAAAATGACACCAAAACAATGACAGTAGTAATACATGGTGGTTATTATTAAACCCTCTTTTTGATCAAACGTGCCGGAACACCCGCAACTATCGAAAATTCGGGTACGCTCTTATTTACAACGGCTCCCGCAGCTATAATGCACCCTTTACCAATCGTAACACCCGGTAAAATAATTGCGCCGGCACCTATCCATACATCGTCTTCAATAATCACATCCGCATCATAGTAGTCCTGAAGTTTTGTCGGGATGTCTGTGCGATCAAAAGCATGGTTAAAAGCAACTATCGACACATTTGGCCCAAGGTGAACATAGTTCCCAAGTCTGATTTTTGCTGAAAGTTTTCCTGCCTGAAATGTACAGTTATGATTTATCAGACTATGGGAACCAATCTCAATATTGCTACCCTGGCGAAAAATTGCCGTAGGATGTATACTCACATTTTTTCCGATTTTAGCCTGTTTAATCGGGTAAACGTGATTGATAATCCAATAGGCAAAATTCTTCGCTCTGAATTTCAGATAACTTAAGCTGAATACCGTTTTTATTATCAAAAAAAGATAATTGAGCTTTGTGGGCTTTTTATATTCAACTTTTCTCATCACAGATCATCAATTCTAACTTTGCCTGACCTGTCAACAGCATCATGATCGTAACTCAATTTTGACC
Organism: Candidatus Nealsoniibacteriota bacterium; assembly: GCA_003561025.1. GTDB lineage: Bacteria > Patescibacteriota > Minisyncoccia > Minisyncoccales > PWPS01 > PWHW01. The sequence continues at coordinate 2,802 of PWII01000073.1, read as the reverse complement.
TGTCAGAAAATGTACGTTTTGCAATTGCCAGTACAGCGCGAAGTCGTTTAGTCATGATTTTCAAAAGACCTGTAACACCTCTTGTTTTATACAAGAAAGCAAGTGTACTTAGCGAATGTTGCAATAGCTCATATTTATATTGTTTTTTAAACATCGCCTCATAGCGATGTGAGTTTGCGGTAATTTTATTGGTTACATAATTAAAACTATCCAGATACCTCGCAGCTTTATCTGAAGGTAAACGCTTCGTTTGAAGATTCGTGTCGGTTTGGACAATTTCTACTGCCAATTCTTTCAAATTACCCTCTTCAATTTCCACCGACAAGATGCCTGAAGTGCGTCTTCTATACGAACTGCCATCCATTACAAAATCACCCAGGCTATAAACAAGCCTGCTGTCTTTATAAACTTCCATACCACCAAGAACATGGGGATGAACCGTTACCACAAGATCTGCCCCAAAATCACAGCATTTCAATAGGAAATCCCGGATGACGGGATTGGGAAATCTGGAAAAAAGCAAACCTACATGGGCATAAAGAATAATAAAATAGCCTCCCTTTTTTGCCCTTTTTATAGTCTCAAAAATCTCTTCATCCGGAACTCTTAATGTTTTGAAAGGCGCGTCGTCACTAAACTCCACATTCATCATATCGGTAGAGGTAATTACCGCAATCTTTTCTCCGTTTATATTCAATCTATAGGGTTCATAGGTATTTTTATACAAACCATTGTGTTTGAACTTTAAACTGTCAAGTATGGTAACCGTTTCTTTCATACCCAATGAACCACAATCATTGATATGATTATTGGATAGCGAGAACAAATCAATCCAATCAAACTGTTTAAGTATATCACTTCCACCCTGAAAAACCAGATGATCCTCAGCTATTGGAAGGCTGTCGACTATAGGCGATTCCAAGTTTGCGACGGTAAAATCGTGTTGTTTACAAAATGATATTATTTCATCATCGACGATTTGATATTCCCTTTCAAGAAATTTTTTATAAACAAACCGACCTAACATCAAATCGCCCAAAAGAACTATTTTAGCTGCCATTTAATTGTCTCCTGAATGCTTTGAATACCATTGGAAGTTTTCGAAAAATTTTATTTATCACTAAAGTTGTTGGTGGATTTATGCCATTAAGCCTCCAGCATTTCCTGTGAACCTTTTGTGATTTCAACTTCGACCAAATACTTCTGGTACTGTTACCCCCTAAAGTGAAATATATGATAAACTCATCAAGATATTTGATGTTCAATTCCTGGCAATAGAAAAAACGAATAAATAGCTCGTAATCTCCAGCGCCGCCCAGATCATTTCTATAATATCCATATTTCTCAAAGACATTCTTTTTTAGATATATGCTTTGATGTGAAGGCATCCAGCCTGCTTTAATTCTTTTCTTCGAGAACTCTTTACCTATATTTACCATCCTCACTTCACCAGCTTTAGTTACAATCTTGCTGTTACCATACATACCGTCAATCGCGGGGTTTTGCTGGAAATGTTGGGCAATTTTGGAAATGGTATCCTTTTCATACAGCCTGTCTCCCGCATGGATTAACCCTACTACATCTCCGGTGGCTGCTTCTATCCCTTTATTAATGGCATCATACATTCCCTTATCAGGTTCAGAAACAAACACGTCAATTTTATCTATATACTTCTCAATTATATCGATAGTGCCATCGGTCGATTTCCCATCAATTACAATATATTCAAGATTATCATAAGTCTGATTTATAACAGATTCCAGGGTTGAACTGATATCCTCTTCATTATTGAAAGAAATGGTGATTACACTTATTTTCATTAAAAAATTTTTTCAAAGTTTTGTTGTGTACAATTTTAAGTAGTCTTGAAAGCGATCATTTTTATTATACATTTGAACCGCTCGTTTTCTGCAGTGACTTTCGTATTGCCCCTTTCCATTGCTTAAAACTCTGCAAACAGAAGCATGCAAGCTTTTTATATTCCCTTTCTCTACCACTTCTCCAGTAGCTTCATCTACTGCCTCCGGACTCCCACCCGTATCGTAAGTAATTACCGGAGTTCCGCAAGCGAGAGCCTCAAGATTAGTAGTCGGAAAATTATCTACCAGTGTTGGATTCACAAACAGATCTGCACAACTGTAAAATGCAACCAGCTCTTCAATACTCTCCGTCCTCTCCAATCCGAGAATATTACGAGGCAGTGACTGCATCTGGTTCTTACTCAACCCTACCAAAACAATCCTGGTATCGTCGTTTATCAGTTCAGATAACTGAATAAAATATTCCAAACCTTTTCTTCTGTCCCAAATGCTTGCAACTCCTAACACAATCTTACATCCGTTTAGAGAGTATTTAGATTTTACATCCGCGGTATCTGCAGGTTTAAAACGATCTACATCAATTCCATTGTTTATCACTTTAACCGGGTATTCTTTTAAAAATGATTGTTTCACCAGCTTCTTAAGCCATTCGCTCGGTGTTACAATGGTCAGGTTTTCAGGCCCGTTAAAAATTCTTTTCTTGTCGCGAAAGTTTTTTGTGGATTGATCCATAAACCAGCTTGCGGGATAGGCGTGCGTGAGCGGGCAATTGCCGCACTCCGTTTTCCATTTTTCACAGTTCACTGAATCGAAGTAGGCGCAGTGGCCGGTAAAAGGCCAACAGTCGTGGAAGGTCCAGACTACCGGCTTTTGCACTTTCTTTAAATAGTCGAAAAGAACCTCCACATTCAGGTAGTAGCCGTGCAAATTATGAAGGCCGATCACATCGGGGTTAATCGTTTCTATCTCTTTCACAAGCCGG
>PWII01000075.1 GCA_003561025.1 Candidatus Nealsoniibacteriota bacterium | reverse complement strand
TTGAGAGCACAAGCAAAACATCCTCAAACAAAAAAGCCTCTCTATGAGAAGGATGTTAATTACGTTGTGAGAAATGGTGAGATAATTATTGTCGATGATTTTACCGGAAGATTGATGCCCGGAAGAAGATGGTCCGGAGGATTACATCAAGCTATTGAAGCAAAAGAAGGAGTAGAGATCCACCCCGAATCAAGCACCTTAGCAAGCCTTACCTTTCAAAATCTTTTTAGTAGAATGTATAAAAAGATAGCAGGAATGACCGGAACGGCGGCAACCTCTGCGGAAGAATTTTTCAAGGTTTATGGAATGGAGATTGCAATAATTCCAACCAATAAAGAGCTTATCAGAAAAGCGTTGCTGGATGTGGTCTACAAAACAGAGGACTCAAAATTTAGAGCGATTGTGGAAGAAGTAAAGAAGAGAAATATAAGGAAACAGCCTGTTCTTGTTGGTACTATCTCTATAGAAAAGAATGAGGTATTATCAAAGATGTTAAAGAGAGAAGGGATTGATCACGAGGTATTGAATGCTAAAAACCATGAAAAAGAAGCAGAGATTATTGCACAAGCGGGAAGCCTTGGAAGTGTGACGGTGGCGACAAATATGGCTGGAAGGGGAGTTGATATTATCTTAGGAGGCAATCCCCCAGAGAAAGAAAAGGGAGAAAAGGTAAGAGAGCTCGGTGGGCTTTTTGTCTTGGGAACAGAGAGACATGAAGCAAGAAGAATAGATGATCAGCTTAGAGGGCGATGTGGAAGACAAGGTGATCCCGGAGAGAGTCAGTTTTTTGTATCTTTGGATGATGATTTGATGCGTATCTTTGGAGCGGAAAAGATAAAGGGATTAATGGACAGGTTTAATCTTCCTGAAGACCAGCCAATAGATGCACGCTATGTCTCCGGAATAATTGAATCTGCTCAAAAAAAAGTAGAAGGACATCACTTTGATGCCCGAAAACATGTCCTGCAATATGATGAAGTTCTTTTTAAACATAGAGAAAAATTTTATGAATTAAGAAATGAGATATTAGAAAGAGCAGAGGAGAAAGATAGAAAGTCTGCAAAGAGTTTGCGTTCTTACCTTCTTGATATTTTAGAAAAACATGACAAGGATAAAGAGGAATATATAAGAAAAGAAGAAGAGATAGGAGAAGAAGAGATGAGCAGATTGGAGAAATATGTTGTTTTGAAAACGATGGATTCTTTATGGACAGATCATTTAACCGCAATGGATGAGGTTAGAGATTCGGTGCGACTTAGGGGATATGGTCAAAAAGATCCTCTTACTGAATACAAAAAAGAGGGGCACATAGCCTTTCGTGGTTTGATGGAAAATATCGAGTCGGAGATTGCAGAGAGAATTCTTCGCGTAAGAACTGTAAGAGCGAGACCGATTAATCCGAAGATAACAATCAAAAGGAATGTTCTCCCTCAAAAGGAGTCAGAGTCACAAAAAAAGATTGTTGGAAGAAATGAACCATGTCCGTGCAATAGCGGAAAAAAATATAAAAAGTGTTGTGGAAAATAAAGGTTGACAATATTTTAAAAAAGTGTCATATTATTGTGTATGAAAATAAAAAAGATACTACTTATTTTAACTTTATCCCTCTTTCTTTTTTCTTCTTTTCTTGTTTTTGAAAGCGAGGTCAATAAAGGAATAGAGGAGGTAAACAAAAGAGTCCCATTTGAATTTCCTACTCTTATGGAGAGAGATTTTATCTTTGGACTTGACCTGCAAGGAGGAGCGCATTTGCGATATGAAGCAGACTTGGAAGATGTTCCTTCCGGAGAAAAAAGTCAACGAATGGAGGGACTTCGTAATTTAATTGAGAGAAGAATAGATCTTTATGGTGTGGGGGAATCGCTAGTTCAGGTTCAGGGAGAGAGGCTTGTGGTAGAGATACCGGGAGCACATGATTTAGATGAGGCGATAGATATTATTGGAGAAACACCTTTCTTAGATTTTCGTGAAACATCTTTTGAGACTATCAAAAGGCAAGAAGATAAGTGGAAGGAGATAGAGGAGTTTTTAGAAAAAGGGAAAGAAGAGATAACTCTTGAAGATTTGATGGCACTGGAAGAAAGTGATATCGATAATTGGGAGATTGTATTGCAAGGAGGATATACTCAAACGGGGCTTACAGGAAGACATCTTAAAAATGCACGAGTTGTAATGCATCCTGTCACACATGAGCCGGCAATTACTCTTGAATTTGATAGTGAAGGGGCAAAATTGTTTGAAGAGATAACAGAAAGAAATATCGGAAAGCCGCTTGCAACATTTCTTGATGGAGAGATTTTACAGGTTGCAACCGTGCAAGAAAAGATAGCAGGAGGAGAGGCTCAAATTACGGGAAACTTTAAGATAGAAGAGGCGTATGAAATTGCAAGAGATTTACGAATAGGAGCGCTTCCCGTTCCCATTGAACTTATTTCTCAGCAAAGTATCGGCCCTGCGCTAGGAAAAGACTCTTTATCAGTCTCTGTGTCCGCAGCTATTTTTGGTTTTTTGCTTGTTGTCTTATTTATGATTATAGTTTACCGTCTGCCTGGGCTTTTTGCCGCTATCTCTCTTAGCTTTTATGCTATTTTTGTCCTCTTTCTTTTTAAGTTTATACCAATCACACTTACTCTTTCCGGAATAGCGGGCTTTATTCTTTCTATAGGGATGGCAATTGATGCAAATATACTTATAATTTCTCGATTAAGAGAAGAGATAAGAGAGGGAAAGAGTGTTAAAAAGGCAGTTGAAGATGCATACAAGAGAGCATGGCCATCTATTAGAGATGGAAACATAACTACACTAGTAGTTGCTATTATCTTATTCTTTATCACCACAAGCTTTGTCCGAGGATTTGCCATAACCTTGATTTTGGGAATTCTGGTTAGTTTGCTTAGTGCAATGGTTATAAGTAGAGCCTTCTTGGTAATATTTGATGACGGAAAGCTTTCTAGGGTAAAAAAGCTTTGGGATGCTAAACTAAAACAACAATAAAAGATAAAATATGAAATTTAAGATTACCAAATATAGAAAAATATATTATACGATATCTTCTCTCCTAGTTTTAGTAAGCATGGGGGCGGTTGTATTTTTTGGAATTAATTTTGGAATTGAGTTTGTTGGAGGTAGTGTGTTAGAAGTTGAATACAGAGAAGAGAGACCTGATGTAGAAGATGTAAGCAGAAAGCTGGAAGAAGTCGGGCTTCGGGAGTTAAATCTTCAGCCACTGGGTGAGAAAGGATTTTTAATAAGGACAGATGCCGCTGATGAAAAGACATATAGAGAGATAGTAGGTGTTCTAGAAGGAGCAGATGTAAAGCAGTTTGAATCTATTGGACCTGCAGTGGGAGAAGAATTAAAAAACAGCTCCCTAATTGCCATACTTCTCGCATCTTTTCTGGTTATATTATATATAGCGATAAGCTTTAAAGATAGCGATGGTACCATTAGTTCTGTCAAGTATGGGGTTGTTGCTACGGCAGTAGCCTTTTTGCATGATGTTTTTATAGTTCTCGGAATTTTTGCAATTTTAGGAAATTTTTATGGAGTGCAAGTTACTATCCCTATAGCAGTCGCCTTGCTTACGACATTGGGATATTCAATTAACGATACGGTAGTTATTTTTGATCGTCTGCGTGAAAATATAAGAAAACAGAAAAGCAAGGGAGATTCCTTGGAAGAGATAGTAGATAGTAGCTTGAATCAGACGATAGGGAGGTCTATCGGTACATCGGTGACAACACTTCTTGTCTTGTTTTCTCTTCTTTTTCTTGGGGGAGCCACTCTCTACTATTTTGTTTTAGCACTTATATTAGGAGTATTTTTAGGAACATATTCTTCTATATTTCTATCAGGGCCTCTCGTCTTGGATTGGAATAATTTGACGAGTAGAAAAAAGTAAAGTATAAATAAGAATGGTATTTATTATTCTTACTATGTTTCGTTTATAAACGATTCTTATTTAATATGCATAACTACAAAGATACATGTAATAGATTATTAGCTCTTTTGCCGGAAAGAACGAGAGATATAGTTTCTCGGAGGTTTGGTGTTGGGAAAAAAGAGAGGGAAACGCTTGAAGAGATTGGAAAGAAGTATAAGATAACAAGAGAAAGAGTTAGACAGATAGAGAAGGAAGGAATCAGAAAAGTAAAAAAGAAGTTAACAGAATATGGAGATGCTCTTAATTCACTTGAAGAAAAACTTGACTATTTTGGGGGAATAAAAAAAGAAGATCTCTTTATAAATGAGATTATACAAAAGGATTGCTCAAGAGGGTGTGTTGTTTTTTTACTACATATCAATGAAAATCTTTCTCGTTTTCCCGAGAACAAGGAGATGCATGCTTTATGGGCCAAAGATAAAAAGTCGCTTTCATTGGCAAAAAAAGAGATTGATGAGAGCATTAAGATTTTAAAGAAAGCAAAAAAACCTCTATCTTTTGACGATCTTCGTGGGAAACGTAAAATTCCCGGCGAAAAGTTTTCTTCATATCTAGAAGTATCAAAAAAAGTTATTTGTAACACTGATGGCTATTTTGGAATTTCCAGTTGGCCGGAAATAAATCCTAAAGGAATTAAAGACAAGGCCTATATTGCCTTAAAAAAGGCAAAAAAACCTCTTCATTTTCGAGAAGTGGCAAGTATTTTGGGAGATAGTGTAAATGTTCAGACAACACACAATGAGCTCATCAAAGATCCGCGATTTGTTCTCATTGGGAGAGGTGTTTATGCTCTTTCAGAATGGGGATATATTCCCGGTGAAGTTAAGGAAGTTATTCGCTCTATCTTAATGGAAAGAGGAGCAATGCAGAAAGGCGATATAATTACTCATGTTGCAAAGCAGAGAATCGTAAGAAAAAATACTATTATACAAAATCTAAGTAATAAAAAGTATTTTATAAGAACTCCTGATGGGAAATATACATTGGCTTAATGAAATATTTGTCATGCAGATGGAGATGGCAAGGGGGCTGACTCCTCATTTGACACTACTATTTCATCTTTTCTTAGCATGGGGCTGGTTTTTTTTGCCCTTTTTTTTGTGGCCAATTGTAAAAGACCAGTGGCTCTTCTGGAGAAATGGTATCTGGGATGAAAAGAGCAATCCGCAAATACTTTTAGAAATTAGACCTCCTGACGAAATTGTTAAGCCGATAAGAGCAATGGATGTTGTTATTGACGGATTTTGGCAACTTTATGGACCACCAAATTGGTTTGAGCAGTGGTGGATTGGACAGTATGATTTAAGCTTTTCTCTTGAAATTGCAGCAATAGACGGTGTTCCTCATTTTTTGATTAGAATTCCTGCAAAGCAGAGAAGCATGTTTGAGTCCCATATATATTCACAATATCCCGATGCGGAGATAAGAGAGGTTGAAGATTATACCAAAAATGTGCCTCAAAATATTCCAAACGAGAGGTGGCAAATGTGGGGAACAGATTATACTATGCCAAAATCGGATTGTTATCCCCTTAAGACATATCGTGATTTTGAGACTGAGATGGAAGCAACAGAAGAAAAAAAGATAGATCCTATCGCTTCACTTATAGAAGGATTAAGTAGTATGGAGGAAGGAGAACAGATGTGGATTCAGATAAAGGCAAAGCCGATCACAGCAGACAATGATGGTTCGGCGTACCACGAGAGAGCAAAAAAAGAGTATGAAAAGCTTGCGGGAAGAAAGGAAAAGGGTCCTCCCCCAACCTTTTTTCAGGAAATGTTAGGAGTTTTAAAAGGAGAGGCGAAAAAGGAGGAAGAAGAAAAGATGCCTATCTTTACGGACTTAATGCTTACTCCGGGAGAAAGAGAAGTCGTTGAGAGTATAGAGAGAAAGAGAAAAAAACAGTCATTTTCTTGTCATATCAGATATATCTACCTAGCAAAAAAAGAGAACTTAAATATGGCTAGAATAAAGATACCGATGAGTTATTTTAATCTTTTTAACACTCAGCAGCTTGGATTTATGATACCCTGGGGTAAGACAATTACTAAGATTAAACAGAACTGGTGGGATTTTTTCTGGTTCTTAGAAAAGAGGCTCTATGTTAGAAAAAGAGATATGTTTCGTAATTATGTAAGGAGAATACCGTCTTTTTATCCAAGAAGTGATAAGGATGCGACATTTGTATTGGGCTCGGATGAGCTCGCGACGTTATATCACTTTCCTTCAAGAACGACCGTTCCACCGTCTGCGATTCCGAGGGTTGAGTCAAGAAAAAAAGAACCTCCACACGATCTGCCAGTGGAAAAATAGTTTTAGTTTATGGACAACAACGATATTACATTTTTTGGAAAAACAACTTTTCGCAATCAGATGCGAAAATTTGGAATTAAAAGAGATGATAGGAGAAGGCACTTTTATGCTATTGGAAAAACAGGAATGGGAAAGACCCAGATGCTTGAAAATATGGCAATTCAAGATATTCAGAGAGGTGATGGTGTCGGCTTTATCGATCCTCATGGAGAAGCCGCTATGAGCTTGTTAAATTTTATACCGGAAAAAAGAATAAATGATGTCATCTATTTTAACCCAGCAGACTTTGAGAGAGTGATAGGTTTTAATGTTATGGAGAGAGTAGAGACGGAATATCGGCATCTTGTTGCTTCCGGATTAATGGGTGTTTTTAAGAAGATATGGCCGGATGTATGGTCATCAAGAATGGAGTATATTCTAAATAATACCATCCTTGCTCTTTTGGATTATCCAAACACGACACTGCTTGGAATCAATAGAATGATGTCTGATGCAGAATACAGAAAAAAGATAGTTGAAAACATAAATGACCCGGTTGTGAAATCTTTTTGGA
>PWII01000015.1 GCA_003561025.1 Candidatus Nealsoniibacteriota bacterium | reverse complement strand
ATATTGGAACGCACTCCATAAAGATAGTTGAGCTTTCCGGCAATAAAGAAAAGATACAACTGGAAAATTACGGAGAAATCTTTTTAGCCGATTTTTGTAGTCATATCTCAGAAAAAGGAAGCAAGGGAGTTTTTTTATATTCAAACGAGGATATAGCGGGAGCGATAAAGGCCTTAATAAGTGAAGCGGGAATAAAGTCAAAAAAAGCCTACTTTTCTATTCCTGATTTTGTCACTTTTTTTACTCTATTTGACCTTCCTCCTGTTAAAGACGATGAAATGAATTCTGCTGTTGAATTCCACTCCAGACAACATATACCTCTTCCGATAGAAGAGGTGGTGCTGGATTGGTCGATAGTAGAAAGAGAAGAAAGCAAGATAAAAATTAACCTTATTGCGATACCAAAGGAGATTGTTAATCAATATCAAGAAATTGCTCAGATGAGCGATTTGGATATTATCTCACTAGAAGGAGAGATGTTTTCTTTAGCAAGAGCTCTTACATATGGTGATGGAAAGACTGCCGCGATTATAGATATAGGAGAGCAAAGCACGATGCTTGCGATTGCAAGAAACGGGATATTAAAAACAACACACAGTATAGAGGTTGCCGGAAATATGTTGGTAAAACAAGTTGCAAAAGCAAAAGAGATAGAATACAATGATGCAAGAAGAATGGTAATGGAGCATGGCTTGGCAGAAGAGAGCGTAAGAGCGCCTGTCTCTTTCTTAGCAAACTCGCTTTTTTCAAGCATTTCTCAAGCGATAAACGTATTTGAAAGAAAAGAAAAAACAAGTATAGAGGAGGTGATTGTTGGAGGAGGATTTTCTCTTTTACCGGGGGTCGTTGAGGTTGCGGAGAATGCCATTGACAAGAACGTTGTTGTAAAGAATTGTTTTGAAAATATGATTTATCCGGAATCTTTAAATAATACATTAATGCGTCTTAGTAGTTCCCACTCTATTGCGACGGGAGTGGCACTAATAGGCATATTAAAAGAAGAGTAAAGACATCTTTATGGCAATTGAAGTACAAAAAAAGAAAAAGGGAATAGATCTACCGAAAGGATTAGATATTTTTCTTCAGGGGATGATAGCTCTTTTTGCCGTTATGGGGATAATTTATCTTTCTCTTCTTTATTTAAATGCGCAGGTAAATGAAGAAAAGAAGATTATAGAAGAACAGATAGAGGCAAAAAAAGCAGAGATACCCGAAAAACAGGAGCTGGAAAGAGTAGCTCACGAATATCGTAACTTGATAGAAGACTTTAAGCTAGTATCACAAAACAGAAACACTTTTTCACTATTTTTTAATCCTTTTGAAGAGATGGTGCACCCTTCTGTTATTATCTTTAGCACTAGAGTCAATCTTGAAGAAAGTGTTGTTAACTTTACGGGAGAAGCGGAAGACATAACTGTTCTTGGGCAGCAATTTTTTGCACTAAAAAATAACAAAAATATAGAAAGTGTTATCTTAAGCAGTATGGAGATTGAAAAAGAAGAAAAGAGAGTTGTCTTCTCTTTTGAGGCTCAACTAAAGGAAAATTTTTTTATAAAAGAGACAGAAAAAAATGATTAAAATAGCACTTACAATAATATTTTTTGTTTCTACCGTCTTGGGAGGATTTTATATTGTCCACCCTGTCTTTGAGAATTATAAGAGACAAGAACAAGAAAATGAAGTGTTAAGAGAAGAGCTTGAAAATATAATAGTATATGTCAACGAACTTAAAAAGATAGAAAAAGAGATTGAAAAAAACAGAGAAAATTTTGAGATAATTAGATATGCCTTTCCAGAAGACCATGACGCACCAAACCTTTTCTTATACCTTCAGGACATGCTAGAAAATGAAAAAATAGAAACGCTAAGAAATCTTGGACCATTTTCTACTCGTTCCTATCGAGACCATAGCAGAATAAAGGAAGTCTCTTTTGACCTTACGCTTATAGGAGAGTATCAAAATATTAAAAGCTTTTTTAGAGAAATAGAAAAACTAGCGAGGATTATAAACATAAAAAGAGTCGAAATAGCTTATGATTCTTTTGACGTAGAAAAGGATGAAGACGCTTTGGAGATAAATATAACTGCAAGCACCTATTCTTATTAAAAATATGTCTAATAATAACAAGGAAAAAAAAGATGTAGTTATTGCCATGGGGGCGATCTGTATAATTATTTTTGTCTTTTTATGGAAGTTTCTTTTTTCTTCTTCTCCTCACGAAATTGCTCCAATTGCAACAATTAAGACAGCTCCAAGAATTGATTTTAATTTTCTGGAAAGCTCAGATTTTAAGAAATTTGAGAAATATAAAACAATAGAGCCTCTTAAAGAAGAATTTCTTGGGAAAGAAAATCCTTTTATTTCTTATTAATATGAAATTTCTTTTATTTTTTCTATGTCATTAATTGAAAAATTAATTAAGGAGGGCTATCTGGATAGAGAAAAGGCGACTGCTGTAGAGACAGAAGCAGAAGAGAAGAGCAGAACAAAAGAAGAGATACTCCTAGAACACGATATAATTTCAGAAGAAGAGCTTTTTAATCTAAAAAGTGAAGTGCTTGGCATTCCGATTAAAAACGATATTTCAGAAGAAGAGATATCACGAGATACTCTATCACTTATTCCTCAAGAATCGGTTGATTATTACAAGATAGTTCCCCTAAAAAGAGATGAAGAAAAGATGGAGGTAGGAATGGTTTATCCGGAAAACTTGAGAGCGAAGGAAGTTTTAAGGTTTATTGCAAAAAAGGAAGAGATCTCTTATGAGGTTTTTCTTATCTCCTTTGATAATTTTAGAAAGATACGAGAAAAGTATAATACGGCAACAGAAAAGATATATTCTTCCTTGCTAAAAGAGTTAGTTAAAAGAGATATTTTAGAAGAAGAAGTTGCTACATCAATAGAGCAAGAGTCAGAAAACAAGAAAGAATCAGTTGAGGAGATTATCTTAAGAAAGAATATAATAGCGGAAGACGAATTATTTGATATAAAGAGTAGTGTGATAGAAGTTCCTTTTAAAAAAGAGATAAAAGTAGAAGATATTTCTCATGATTTGATATCTCTTATTAACGAGGATTCCGCTAATTATTATAAGATGATTCCGGTAGGGAGAAAAGGAGACAAGGTAGAGATTGGAATGGTTTATCCAGAAAACCTGAGAGCTCAGGAAGCATTAAAATTTATATCTCGACGTGATATTTTTTCTTATAACATCTATTTAATAAAGCTTAGCACTTTTGAAAAAATAAGGAGCAAAAATAGAGAAATAGCAAAAGACTTTGGAGCCTCTCTTATGAATAAGCTCGAAGACAACGGCTTTTTAAAAAAAGAGCAAATTGATTTTTTAGAAAAAGAGGCAGAAAAAAATGATAAAAAGAGAGAAGAAGTCTTATTGGAACACAATATAATTCCGGAAAACGATCTTTTTAAAATAAAGAGCGAAATTGTCGGTGTCCCCTATAGAAATAATATTGAAACGGAAAAGATAGACGAAGGTATATTAAATATCTTTTCTAAGGATGCATTTAGTTATTATAAAATGGCACCGATAGGAAGAACGGAAAACGAGATTGAAGTAGGAATGGTTTATCCGGAAAGTAAGAGAGCAAAGGAGGCACTTGACCTTATTGCAAAGCAGGAAAACTTTTCTTATAAGGTCTTTCTAATATCCCTTTCTGATTTTAAAAATATAAAAAAAAGATATGGAATAATTGCAAGAGAAAAAAAATCAGACCTTCTTGAAAAGTTAATCGAAAAAGACTTGATTAATGCAGAAACAGCAGCACAGGTAGAAAAAGAGAGCAATGAGACAGAAAAGACAAAAGAAGAAGTGTTGATAGAAAAGAATATTGTATCGGAAGAAGAAGTATTTAGTGCAAAGAGTGAAATATTAAGCATACCCTTTAAAAGCAATATTACCGCTTCCGACATAGAAGAAGATCTTTTAAGATTAATTCCGGAAGATTCTGCAAATCACTATAAGATGGTACCGATTAAAAGAGACGAAGACACGGTAGAGATTGGAATGGTCTATCCGGAAAACTTGAGAGCTCAGGAAGCATTGAAGTTTTTATCAAGAAGAGGAGGTTTTGCGCATCTCTCTTCTCTCATATCTCTTAGCACTTTCAAAGAGATAAGTAAGCAATATAGAACAATAACCAAAGAAGTAGGTGCCGCTTTGGAAGATATAGATATGGAGATAGAAGAAGACGAAGATGCTGAGAAAGTAGATATGGATACCGACATAGGACGGCTAGCGGAAGAAGCGCCAATTGTAAAAGTTGTTGCTGTTATACTGAGAAACGCTATTGATGGGAGAGCGTCCGATATTCATATTGAGCCAAGCAGAGAAAAGTTAAAGGTAAGATTTCGTGTTGATGGCATTCTTTATTCGTCTTTGTATCTCCCAATGGCAATTCATCTAGCGGTTATTGCTAGAATAAAAATTCTTGCAGGACTTAAGATTGACGAGCAACGTCTTCCACAGGATGGAAGGTTTTCTACAAAAGTGGCAAAGAAAAATATCGATTTTCGTGTATCTACATTTCCAACAACACTCGGCGAAAAGATAGTAATTAGAGTGCTTGACCCTGATGAGGGACTTAAGGATATAAAAGAATTAGGAGTAATGGAAAGAAATTTCCAGATATTAAATCGATCTATCAAGAGACCAACGGGAATGACTCTTGCCGTAGGACCGACAGGGTCTGGTAAATCAACAACTCTCTATGCAATCTTGAAGCTATTAAACGATGAGAGGTCAAACATAGTAACATTAGAAGATCCTGTAGAATATTTTATAGATGGAGTCAGCCAGTCTCAAATACATACGGAGATAGGATATGTTTTTGCAAAAGGATTAAGACAAATATTGAGACAAGACCCGGATATTATTATGGTTGGAGAGATACGTGATGACGAAACGGCAGACCTTGCAATTCATGCTGCGTTAACTGGGCATGTAGTTCTTTCAACACTACATACGAATAATGCTATGGGAGTGATTCCTCGTCTTATAGATATGGGAATTAAGCCATTCCTTATTCCTCCTGCCATAAATACGATGATGTCACAGAGATTAGTAAGAAAGATTTGTGATAAATGTAAGAGGCAGATTGAGCCGAGCGAAGAGATAAAGGCACTTATAATGGATGAGCTGAAAGATATTCCCGAAGATGTTTTGGCGAGTTTTGATATACCTTCTCCTCTTAAGATATATAGAGCGGATGGGTGTAAAAATTGTTCCGAAGAGGGGCTTGAAGGGAGAATGGGGATTTATGAAGTATTTTCTATGACGCGTGACCTTGGGGAAATAATTATGAGAGATCCAACCGAGAAAGAGCTTTTAGCTGAAGCTGTAAGGCAGGGAATGATTACTATAAAGCAGGATGGAATAATTAAAGTTTTAAAAGGATACACGACGATAGAAGAAGTGCTCAGAGCCACAGAAGAAAGATAGCTTTAATTTTAAAATCCTACTATACTTAAATAGATAGCAATAAAAAAAAAGAAGAAAATATAAAAAGTATGGAAAAAAACTATTTAGAAATATTAGAAGACCTTCTTGAAACCACAATTAGTGAAGATGCTTCCGACTTACATCTTTCGGTTTCACATTATCCGATAGTTAGAATAAACGGAAAACTGATTTCTCTTACCAAAAAAGAGACAATATCCTCTCATGATATGCGTGAAATTGTAATGGAGATAATGAACAAAGAGCAGAAGGAAAAATTTTTAAAGGAATATGAGGTTGATTTCTCTTATAGCTACAAAGAAAAGGGACGTTTTAGAGTAAATGTCTTTTTCCAAGGAGGAGAGATAGCTTGTGCAATGCGTCTTATTCCGGAGAAGATAAAGAGCTTAGAGGAGCTTAATATGCCGACATCACTTTATGAGTTTTGTGAATATTCACAAGGATTTGTTATTATAACCGGTCCCACCGGACACGGTAAATCAACAACTCTTGCTGCATTAATAAACAAGATAAATCAAGAAAACTTTAAACACATTATTACTATTGAAGACCCAATAGAGTATGTTTTTAAGGAAGAAAGATCTCTTATAAATCAGAGAGAGATTCATCAGGACGCTCTCTCTTTTCCTAGAGCATTAAAATCGGCATTTAGACAAGATCCGGATGTTATTATGGTCGGAGAGATGAGAGACCCTGTGACTATCTCTACTGCGATTACGGCTGCCGAAACAGGACATCTTGTCTTTTCAACACTTCACACCAATTCAGCGAGCCAGACGATGCATCGTATTATCGACTCTTTTCCCCCAGAACAACAAAATCAGATTAGAGCACAGCTTTCTACAGCACTCCTTGGAGTTGTTTCTCAACGAATTATACCCGGAATTAAGGGAGGACTTGTTCCTGCATGTGAAATAATGACTGCTACTCCTGCCGTTTCAAATCTTATTAGAGAAAACAAGATGCATGAGATAGACCTGGTTATAGAAACATCAAGCGAACAAGGCATGATTAGCCTGAATAAAGCGCTCTTCAGTCTCGTCTCCAAGCGGGAAATTTCTCTAAAAAATGCACTAACTTATTCGCGAAATCCTTCGGAGCTAAAAAGAATGCTGGGATAATTAGTATTATAGAAAAAGAGAAGTAGTATGCAGTTTACATACAAAGCAAGAGATAAAAATGGTGAAATAAAAACAGGAGAAGTAAAGGCTTCCTCTAAGGATGCTGCTGTGCTTGTTATACAAAGCTATGACCTGTATGTTATCTCTTTAACAGAAAAGAAGACACCTTTTTATAAGCAAGATTTTGTCTTTTTTGAAAGAATTTCGGGAAAGGATATTGTTATGATTTCTCGCCAACTTGCAGTGATGGTAGAGTCAAAGATTCCCATTGTTGATTCTTTGCAAACACTCTCAAGACAGGTAGAAAAGAGAACATTAAAAGAAAAGATTCTTACGATTGCCGATAAAGTAGAAGGAGGAGCGCCTCTTTCTAAGGCGCTCTCCTCCTTTCCGGAAATTTTTTCAGAATTTTATATAAGCATGGTAAAGTCGGGTGAGGCATCTGGAAAATTGGCAGAGACACTCACATACCTTGCTGACCATCTAGAAAGAGAGTACGAGTTTAGACAAAAAGTAACAGGAGCAATGTTTTATCCCCTATTTATCTTGGTTATATTTTTGGGAATAATGTTTTTCCTCTTTATTGTCATTATGCCAGAGCTTACCGGGGTTTTACTTGAGGCGGGAGGAGATATTCCGTTTGT
>PWII01000062.1 GCA_003561025.1 Candidatus Nealsoniibacteriota bacterium | reverse complement strand
TGTGCCTTCTTTCATGATACAAAAAGCATCTCAAAAAATTACCGCAATCTTCTGATATAGCTACATAATTACTATCTATCCTCTCTACATTATGATGTATTCCTACATTTTTTAAAGATAGCGGTATAGGAGGAATAAGGTTTGAAAAATAGAGAAAATTCATTAATGAAAAAATTAAGACAACTGACAATGATATCTGTTTTAATTTTGTGCTTATCTGATAGAGCGAAGAAAGAATTAAGACAAAAAAGGTAATTACCGCCAAGCTAACAACCCCACTACCGATAAAAATTCTTATACTTAAATCATTTAAAAGGTGAGGAAATATCAAGTTAGTGTAAGAAAAGATAGCAAAAAAATAGACACTTATCTGAATAACCGGTCTTGTATTGTATTTTCTAAACACCTCATTGCCTATCATTAGAAAAATAATAACAACTATAAAAGGCCAGCTTGCGGAAAATGAGCCACTATGTGAATAAAATATTAAAAATGCACTAAAAAGATTACCAAAAGAATATTGCAAAAAAAGCGGAGCGAGAACTCTCCAATAAGAGAATATCTTTCCGGCAATCTTTTTTGCCTCATAAAGATTGATTATACTTATATTTATTCCAATAAAAGAGAGGTGAAAAAGAAGCAAAATTATTGCAGTTGTAAAATTAATAAGTCTAAAAGTAAGTAGATCTGTAATAAATCCAAAGATAAGTGCCCCCGGAATAAGCCATCTCTCATATCTATTATAAAAATTTTTTAGCTTTCTAAGTCTTTCCATTTTAAAAAATTACTTTAACTCTTCTGCTGCGCTCTTTCCTGCCAAGTGGCCGGTACTAAAAGATGCTTGCAGATTAAATCCCCCGGTTGGACCATCTATATCAATAATCTCTCCAGCAAAAAAGAGATTATCAATAATTTTTGATTTCATCGTTTTGCTATCAATGTCTCTCAAGGATACTCCACCGGCAGTAACGATTGCCAGCTCAACTCCCATTAGGCTATCAACTGTCATCTCTATATTTTTTATTACTTCCACGAGCCTGCTTTTTTCTTTTTTTGTAATTTCACTCACCTTTTTTTGAGGGTCTATCTTTGAAAAATCAATTATTAAAGGGATAATCATCTTAGGGAATAGCTCATTTAGACTATTTTTAAAAAGTCTATTCCCTTGTTTATAAAAATCATTCTCTATTCTTCTTTTAAGAGTTCTTATCTCTAATCCGGGCTTCATATCTAGTACAAGTTTTACCTCTCCTTTCTTAAGCATTTCTCCAATCTCTTTGCTTATTCCTAAGATGATAGGACCACTTAATCCAAAGTGTGTAAAAAGAATTTCGCCTATCTTTTCTATCTTTTTCTTGTTGTTTAATTTAACTGTTATTTTTATATTTTTTAAAGCAAGTCCTTGCAAATCTTTAACCCACAGCTCTCTAGTCTTAAGCGGAACAAGAGAGGCGCTCGTTTCTTCTATCTTATGATTGGTCTGTTTGGCCCATCTTAGTCCGGCTCCGGTAGAGCCCGTCTCTTTGTAAGAAAGTCCTCCTGTTGTAATAATATATTTTTGAGCTAAAATCACTCCTCCATTTTTCAAAAATATCTTTTTTACTTTTTTGTCTTTGCAAGAAAGCCTATGAACTTCCGCATCAACAAGAACCTTCACTTTTTTCTTTTTTAAAGAAGAAATTAGTGCCTTTAGTATTGTGTTTGCTTTATTGTCTGCAGGAAAAACTCTTTTTCCTCGCTCCACCTTTAATTTAACATCTTTTGACTCAAAAAAAGAGATAACTTCTTTGGGGCCAAACAAGAAAAAGGCGTTATATAGAAAACTACCATTTTTGCCATAATGTGAGATTAGCCTTTTAATATCAAACTCGGCATTAGTAATATTACACCTCCCTCCTCCGGTAAGAAGAAGTTTTTTCCCTAAGATGCTATTTTTTTCTATGATAATAACATTGGCACCACTTTCTCCTGCTCTAATTCCGGCCATAATCCCTGCTGGACCTCCGCCGATAATTGCTATATCAAATTTTTCTTCTAAATTTCTCATACTCTTTATTTTACCAAAAATATCGTAAAGATTAAAAGTGCCTTTTTCAAGGCACTTTTTTCACCTAATAAACTCTCTCCCCTCTCACAAAAGAGATTGCGGATATAATGTTTTCCAAGTTGCTTTGGGGATTTTCCATCCTTATTGAAAGTGGAGTCTTCAACGAAGGAACTATTTCACAGATAACGTCATCTTCCTCTATCTTATAAAATTGGTATATTTCTCCAAAAGGAGCTTTTTGCCCCTTTCTTTTTGCCGGAGAAATAAGAACAATCAGATAGAAGATATCTTTTTTGGGAATAATTTGATCAATTCTAAGTGCTATCTCTTCTCTTCCCCACGCATACTCCATTACATCTCTCTTCTGATATTCTGCCAAACATTTAGCTACCTCCTCAACTTCCTGCATGGATTGAAGAAGATACTTAACGATAAATAGTTTTTGCTGATAACGACGTTCTTCTTCCCCATTAACACTCATCAAAAACCCTCCTTTTCTTAAAGATTTTACTTATAATAACTTAAAAGAACATCTCCACACCAATAATTATTTTTCTGTATTATAACATAAAAAAATAAATAATAAACTCCCCTACGTACACCCCTTCCCCCACGTACACCCCCGGGGTGTACGAAGGGGTGGTTTTAATTTGAAATAAATTCACTTTTATCCTAAAATAGCTTATGTTTAGATTCAGTATAGTAAATATAAAGATAAAAAATGCTAAAACATTCAGAACTAAAAAAAGGGAAAATAATTATTTTTAATAATGCCCCCTACGAAATAGTAAAACATTCTCATGTTGTTAAGGGCAGAGGAAGGTCTGTTGTGCAAGCTCAACTAAAAAATATCTCTAATGGAAGAGTGTTGCAAAAAACATTTCATGCAGGGGAAGAGATTGAAGAGGCTGAGCTTGAAAAATTAGATGCTATTTTCAGCCATTCTCACAGAGGTAAATTTTTCTTTTATAAAAAAGGTGACCCCTCTTCCCGCTTCACTTTAACAGAAGAAGAGCTTGGTGAAAAGATAAATTATCTAACAGAGAAAACAGAAGTTGTCACGACGTTATTTAATGAAAAAATAATAGGAATAACTCTTCCCATAAAGATGACTTTCAGGGTTAAAGAAGCTCCTCCGGGAATAAGAGGAGATCGTGCAGAAGGGGGAACAAAGTTTGTCGTTATAGAGACAGGAAAAAGCATATCAACTCCTCTCTTTATTGAAGAAGGAGACCTAATAGAGATAAATACCGAAAGCGGAGAATATATAAGAAGAGTATAAGAGACTAAAAAAGCTTTGCTTCTTTTTTTTCGTTATCCAGCACCTCGTTAACAACACGATCTGCTTCTTTGTTTTTATTTCGTGAGACTGCCTTTATCTTTACTTTCTTAAAGTCGATACATAGATTCCAGAGCTTCAAAAATAGTGGTTGCAGTTTTTCATTTTCAATCTTATACTCTCTATTTAATTGCTTTACTAAAAGTTCTGAATCACAGCAAAGAAGAACTTCTACTTCTTTTGCCAAACGCTTCCCAAATTGCTTTTTAAATTTTTCCAAACCAAATATCGCAGCCATATACTCAGCTTCATTGTTTGTTAAATTACTACCTAGATATTTTCCGTGCTCTTTTATAATATCCCCTTTTTCATTGCAAAAAACCGCCCCTGCGGCAGCCTGCCCGGGGTTTCCTCTTGACCCGCCATCAGTAAATATAATGATGTTTTTCATTTTTTTGTATTATTAGATTTATTTGTAAAATATTCTATTAATTTTTCTTTAAACTTTTCTATATTTTTTTTCTCTACCATAAATCCAGCCGCCTCCTTGTGTCCACCAAAAGAATACAAAATCTTACGACAATAATTCATCGCCTCAACTGCATCATGTTCTGGAACCATTCGCACAGACCCACTAGCCATCTCATTTTCAATAACATATAAAAAGACCGGCTTTTTTGTCTTTCTTATTATCTTAGATGCAAGTGAGCCTGCAAAGTCGGAAGGAAAGTCTCCCTTCTCAAAAACAATAATATCGTCTTCGTTAACTTTTTTTAATATCTTCTCCTCCTCCTTGGCAAGTTTTTCTTTTCTTTTTTCTTTCTCTTTCTTTAATTGATTAATCTTTTTTATTATCTTTTCTTCTTTCTCTTCCAATAAAAAGAGATAAGCATCGTTAACATCTTTTTTTGGCTTGGTAATATTAAGTAGCGATACAACATCTCCCATAAATTTCTCTTTGCTTTCTTTCTTAAGTTTCCTTAAAGAGGGTATGCTTGGATTTTCTAAGTAAGGCAATCCTTCATCCAATATTCTTTTATTGTCTTCTTCTTTAGGCACCATATCCGCAATTGTCGCAATAGAAGCAAGCTCTAAAAATCTTCTCTTTTTCTCTATAAATCTTTCTCCCAGCATCTCTTCTGCTAACTTATAGACAATCCCTGCGTTCGCTAATCTCTTAAATTTGCTTTTATCTCCTTTTTGCATCGGGTCCACTATAAGAGAAGCATCAGGCATCTTGCTTAGTGGTTTGTGGTGGTCAATAATCATAAGCTCAAACCCTAGCTCTTTAGCAACATCCGCTCCTTCGAAATTACTTATTCCGCAATCCATTGAGATAAGAAGTGCTGGCGCCTCTTTTTGCATAAATAATACTGCTTCTCTGCTTATCCCATAGCCCCATTTCTTTCTATTTGATGTGTATTGGATAGAGATCCCTCCCTTTTTCTCTATTGCTTCTTTTAATATTATTAATGAAACCACTCCATCTAAGTCAGAATCGCTATAAAGAACAATGTTCTCTTTGTTATCTATCGCTTTTCTTATCCTTTTTGCTGCTTTTTTTAAGTTTTTCATCTATTTAAGTGCATCAATTCCGGGCATCTTTCCTTTTCTAATATATGTAAGCATTGCCCCTCCTCCATAAGAGATATGATTCATCTTATCAAGTAGATTAAATTGCATTAACGCTTTGCTCGTATCCCCACCCGCAACTACTTTTAGTGCTCTACTATTTTTTATAACACTTTGCCCCACCTCTTTTGTTCCTTTTTCAAACGGTTTTTTTTCTGAAAGCCCAAGAGGGCCTGCCCAAATTACTGTCCCCGCTTCTCTAATTATATCACTATAAAGACTAATGGTCTCTTTCCCTATATCATAGATATCCTCCTCTTTTTTTACTTTTCCCGGAGCAGTCGCTCTTACTTCTTTTTCTCCGGTATTATCCAGAGATGCAACCACATCTACCGGAAGGTGAAGCTTTGGGGATGTATAGTTTATCTCTTCAACAATCTTTATCATCTCTTCTGAGGGTTTTGGTAAATTAGAGGCTATCTTTCTTACAGCAAGTAAGACATTTGCTATCTTCCCCCCAAGAAGAATATGGTCAGCATTTTCCAAAAAATAGTTTACAGATTTAATTTTTGACTCTACTTTAGCTCCTCCCACGATAGCGATAATCGGTTTTTTGGGGTTTTTTTGGATTTTTTCCAAGACCTTTATCTCTTTCTTCATCAACATTCCATAAGCAGAGGGAATAAAAATAGGGGGAATTGTTAAAGATGCGTGATTTCTATGCGAAACCGAGAATGCGTCATTGATATAGATATCTGCAATACGAGAAATTTCTTTTCCAAAAATCTCCGAATTTTCTTTTTCCTCTTTATACATTCTTACATTTTCCAACAACAAGACATCTCCTTTCTTCATCTCATTTACCTCTTTTTCTACCTTTTCGCCAATACAGTCATCAACAAAAAGAACCTCTCTTTTTAGAAGAATAGACAATCTCTCTTTTACCGGATAAAGACTTCCTTCTTTTAAGATATATTCACTTTCATCAGAAATACTCTTTTTTTTCTTCGGTTCCTTTGAAGCGTGACTAAGCAAAATAATTTTTGCCCCTTTTTTTATAAGATAGTTTATTGTTGGTAGTGCTTCTCTTATTCTTATATCATTTGATAAATCCCCTTCCTCATCAAGAGAGATATTAAAATCAGAACGAACCAAGACCTTTTTCCCTTCTACATTAATTTCTTCTATATATTTCATAAAGCCTACTTCTTCTTTTTTAGCGCCTCCTTGAGGGCTGTTTTAAGTTTGCCAAGATGACCTTCTTTTTTATCTTCTCCATCTTCCTTGGCACTACTCAATGCCTCTTGCAAGGATATACCCTTTTTTTCTTTTTCCTTTTTTGTTGACTTTCTGCATGTCTTGCAATATATCGGCCTACTCTCATCAGGAAGAAAGGGGACCTTTGTCTTTTTACCGCAACTAACACACTCCGCATCATGGAGCTCCTGCTTTTCTGCCTCCTTCATATTATCTTTTGTTATTTTCCCGGCTGCTTCATTAAATTCTCCCAACCAACGAGTTAATTTTTCTTCTACTTTTGCTCTCTCCGTTCCATATCTTTCGCCCGAAGCACGAATAACCTTTTCGCTACAATCTTTCTCATATTCCTTAATTGGTGGAAGTGTTTGTGCAGAAAATGGTCTTCCCGCTATTCCGTCTATCATTAGCTTTGTGTATATATTATATTTTGGAAGATTGATTATATCTTCTATCATAATGCTAGGCATAAACTCTTTTTCAAGAACCTCTGCATCTTCGGCTCCAACCCTAAAAGTCGTAATTGTCCCCACATTGCCAAAAATTGCGTCTCTCATATGATGTCCTCCCGGATCATCTTCATCAAGCTGCCCGATATACTGATGTCCCAAGTTGAGAACAAGCCTATACTTTCTCGCCTCAGATAATATATTTACAAAAGAACGTGTTGCAAAGTTTTGAAATTCGTCTATATAGAGAAAAAAGTCTTTTCTTTCTTCTTCGGGAATATTTACTCTTTCCATTGCTGCAAGCTGAAGTTTTGTTATTATCAATGCTCCAAGTAAAGTTGAGTTATCCTCTCCTATTTTACCTTTAGAGAGGTTGACTATTAGAATTTTTTGATTATCCATAATATCTCTCATATCAATTGTTGACTTTACCTGACCAATAATATTTCTAACAAGAGGAACTGATACAAATTGTCCAACCTTATTTTGAATAGCGGCAACGGCCTCTGTTCTATATTGCTGACTCCATGAAGCAAATTCCTTCGTCCAAAAAGATTTCACAACCGGGTCATTTATGTTTTCAACTATCTTTTTTCTGTATTCTGCATCAGACATCATTCTATTGATTCCAAGCAGTGTCGTGTTTGGATAATCCAAAAGAGCAAG
>PWII01000042.1 GCA_003561025.1 Candidatus Nealsoniibacteriota bacterium | reverse complement strand
TAGGCAGACACTTAGAAGTAGGCTCTTTCTCCTCGGTAGGAATTATATGCTTAGAAAACCTACTGTCTGCGGATAAATATTGCTTTAAGTATAGTTGTTTTTGTATTTTTGTCAAATTTTAAGAAAATATTAATTTACCAGAATATCGATTATTTTTTTAGCAAAGTCATTTGAAAAGCTTGGCCCTTTTGCCGTAATAATACTTTTATCAACTACAACGCCTTCATCGACATAGATAGCTTTATTTTCTTTAAGTGCTTTAATTGGTCTCTTTTCCATAGAAGAAGACCAGACAGTCGCTCTTACACCTTCTAATATTCCGGCCTTAGCAAGAATAACAGGGGCAATGCATATCGCACCAATAACCTTTTTCTTTGTTCTCGCTTCTTTAATTATGCTATAAACTTTTTCATTATCCAAATAGATAAGAGCACCCCCACCTCCAACAAAAACAAATGCGTCAAAATCATCAACATTAACATCGTCCAATGATAAAGAGATGACCGCATCTCCCCCCTCTGATCCAATTGCCATACCTCTACTAATACTTGCAGCTTCTGTCCTAAACTGATTTTTTTCAAAAATATTCTTAGGAATAAAATACTCCTCATCACGAAAGTTTTTTTGTGCAATAAAAAAAATTATCTTTTTCATTGTTATTTTAAATATCTATTCTTAGCTCTTACATGCTCTTCAAATGTACGACTGAAAACAGTCTCTCCCGTAGGTTTTGATAGATAATAGAGATAATCACTTTTTTTAGGGTTAATCGCCGCTCTTATACTCTCTATTCCAGGATTACAGATAGGTCCTTTGGGAATTCCGGAGTAAAAATAGGTGTTATATGGCGAATCAATATTTGTCTCTTTTATAAAAACTTCTACCGACCTCCTCCCTGTTAAGTATGTTACTGTCGCATCTATCTGCAAACGCATTCCGGAATTTAATCGTTTTTGAATAATGCCTGAAACAATTCTTTTTTCCTCGTAGTCTCTAACCTCTTTCTCTATTAGAGACGCAATTGTGATTATTTCAAATAGAGACATCTCACTTTCTTTAAGCTCTTCCTCCATTCCCTCAACAACTTTTCTTTTAAAGTTTTTCAAAACCATTCTCACTATCTCTTCGGTCGTAATTCCGGGTGAAATAAAGTAGGTATCAGGAAAAAGATAGCCCTCAAGAGTCATCTCTTTCTCTAAATTATCCAAAAACTCTTTTTGATGATCAAAATTTCTTCCCTCTTCCTGCAATAGTTCCCCATCTTTAAAAAGAGGTGGTTTGCCGACAATATGATAAAAATCATCTTTCAAAGCAAGATCTTCTTCTTCCAAGTAATTTGCTATATCTCTTAAATTCCAACCCTCAACAATTGTCAATCTATTATCACTTCCTTCCACCATTTTATCAAATATTTGCGGAATATTTATGCCGGAAGAAAAAAGATATTCCCCCGCTTTTAATTTTTTACTATCATTAGAGATTCTGGAATATATTAGAAAAAAATAATCTTTACCAATAATACCTTCTTTTTCCAAATTATTCGCAATAGTTAAAATAGTGTCTCCCGGCATAACCCTAAAGGCGAGGTAGTCGCTATCAAAGTCTTTGCCAAGA
This sequence comes from Candidatus Nealsoniibacteriota bacterium, assembly GCA_003561025.1. Classification (GTDB taxonomy): domain Bacteria; phylum Patescibacteriota; class Minisyncoccia; order Minisyncoccales; family PWPS01; genus PWHW01. The sequence goes on along the minus strand of PWII01000042.1, from coordinate 5,995 downwards.
TATATTCCTTGATACATATAGATAGAAAAAGAAAAAAGAAGCAAAAAAGATATAGCTAATAGATAAAAAATAATTTTTTTCATATTTTAAACAAGTGGAACAAAAGAAAAGCCCTTATACTCCTCTTTATTAAAATTATTACCCTTCTTCGTAAAAAGAAAAATTGATGAATTGATTGGAATTACAATCTTTGCTCTTTCTTGTAGTTGATCTCTTATTCCGAGAAAGAAATCATGATCAGAATCCGCTGCAGAAACAAGAACCTTATTATAGGGAGCATTTTCTATTCTACCCTCTCTTCCGTCTCCTAGAAAAAGCTCTACTCTTTTCTCTTTTATGAAATTATATTTCTCAATATTGCTTTTCCCAAAATAAAAGATTTCAGGTATTTTTTCAATTGCCGTCACTCTCCCCTCTTCTGCAATTTCCGCTAAAAGCGCAGTTGTCCATCCCGAGCCAAATCCAACATCCAATATATTATCATTCTTTTCTACAGAAAGAAGGTCTAACATAAATGCTACAACTTGAGGTTGTGAAATTGTCTGCCCAAAACCTATACTAAGAGGAACATCTTCATGAGCATATTTTTTTAGGCTATCAGGAACAAAATCAAAACGATCAATTCTAGAAAAGGCTTTCTCCGTTCTTAAATTCAATAAGCCTTTCTTTTTCAAATCACTGATGAGTTTTTGCATATCTCCTCAAAAAATAGCTTTTTAACATAGATATTCTTTTCAAAAACCCCACTCTATCTATAAGTAGCTTGCCATCTAAATGGTCTATCTCATGCTGAAGAATTATTGCAAGCATTCCGCTTGCTTTCATCTCCTTATTCTCTCCGTTTTTGTCTAAAAACTTAATCTTAATTTCTTTTGCTCTTTCTATATCAAGCCAAAGCCCCCTTAAGCTGAGACATCCTTCCTTTATGGTTATCTTCTCACTACTTTTTTCTACTATTTCCGGATTTAAAAAGACAAAAAAGTCTCCTTCGCTAGGATTAACGATAATTACTCTCTTTGACTCACCTATTTGGGGAGCTGCAAGGCCCACGCCATCTTCTTCTTTTAGCAAATCTCTCATTGTCTTAATAAGAATATCTGTCTCCTTATTCAGCTGAACAGGCTTTGCTTTCTTTCTTAGAACAGGATGATAGTATTGTAAAATTTTTTTGTTTTGCATTCTTAAATAAATTAAAGTTAGACACATCGCATTCTACCAAAAATATAGCCTTTTGACAAATAAAATTTCGCTTATATAATAAGCATAGTATTAGATAAAAAAAAGATGAATTACAGCCTACTAGATATAAACCTGGGATCCAATGTCTACTTAATCGATTTTTTGGATATTTTTATAATAGCCGTATTTTCCTATATAGCTATTCTTTTCCTAAAACAGACTCGCTCGCTTTTAGCATTTGCCGGTATGGGGATACTGGGAATAATTTATGTTCTGGCAAGAGCTTTTCATCTCTACATTACTGCATTAATTCTACAATCTTTTTTTAGTATTTTTGTTATTATTTTGGTTATCGTTTTTCAGGATGAATTAAAACGTTCATTTGAGTTTCTCGCAGCATCAGGAACAAAAAGAATGATAAAAAAGTCTGTACTCAGCTATTCTTCTACAATTTTTGCTATTGTTCAGGCAACATCAAACTTGATGCGCAAAAAACATGGTGCCTTAATTGTTATTAACGGCCAAGATACGATAGAAAGACATCTCCGAGGAGGAAATGCCCTTGACGGAATAACAACCACGACTCTCCTGGAAAGCATCTTTGACCCAAAATCACCCGGACACGATGGAGCAATAATAATAGACAAAGAGAGAATATCAAAATTTGGAGTTCATCTCCCTCTCTCTGAAAACTTGAGAGAAACAAAGGAGAAAGGAACAAGACACAGTGCAGCAGTGGGAATTTCAGAAAAAGGAGATTCGCTCGTAATTGTTGTTTCAGAAGAACGTGGTGAAATTTCAATAGCAAAAAACGGGAAATTAAAAAAAGTAAAAGACACTCAAGAGCTGGAAAGATTTTTACTACAACATTACAAAGAAAAGTTTCCGCAAAAACCTTATGGTTTTTTTCAAAACCTATTCAGGGAAAGAATGATAGAAAAAATTTCTGCAATTATAATTGCATGCCTAGCGTGGTTTTTTATTGTCTATCAGGCCGAAATCGTACAAAGGGATTTTAATATTCCAATCAGTTTTACCGGAATGTCAGAGGAAAAGATAATTGAAAACACAATGCCTGAAACAGTAACAATTACTCTTTCTGCCCGTGGTCAAACAATTTTAGGAGGCATAGATTTAAATTCATTACGTGTCACTATTTCCGGAGAAAATATATCAACAGGTATCAATGAAATTGAGCTAGAGAGGGCAAATGTGAATCATCCCTTTAATGTTTCGGTTGTAAATATTAGCCCCTCTCTTGTTGTAGTAGAGGCACAAAAATACGAAACACATACCCTTCCCGTAGAAGCTAACATTAAAAAAGATTCTGAAGATATTAATATAAAAGAAATTTCAATAAGCCCAAACAAAATAAAAATACTTGTTCCTGAAAACAAGGATGCTCCTGAGTTTATTTCCACTGAAGAAATTTCAATAACTAAAGAAAGATTAGAAGAAGAAAAAACGATAGAAACAAGAGTGGCGCTAAACAACCTATACAAGATACATAAAGACTATTCAAGCACAGTCTATGTTACTATCATTAAGGAACCACAAGAAGAAGAAGAAGAATAATAATAAAAAAACGCCCCCTATCTGAGGGGGGCGAAAAAAAATTAATTACTTTTTCTTTTTAGCGGGTTTCTTTTTTGCGACTGTCTTTTTCTTTGCAGTCGCTTTTTTCTTTACAGCGGGTTTCTTCTTAGTGGTCTTCTTTGCAGCGGGTTTCTTTTTTGCGACTGTCTTTTTCTTTGCAGTCGCTTTTTTCTTTACAGCAGGTTTCTTCTTAGTGGTCTTCTTTACAGCGGGTTTCTTTTTTGCGACTGTCTTTTTCTTTGCAGTCGCTTTTTTCTTTATAGCCATTTTTTATCCGAAGATTATCATCATCGGCACTTTTTTATAATTTACAGGATGCAAATAGTCGACCAGATGGTGTGAAAAATTATTTGCGTTTTTTTTATTTTATTTTCGCAGTTTTAAAATCTTTGTCAAGCATTTTATTAAATAAAAATATTCTTGCGCCTATTAAAATTATATAATAAACTAAGAACTACTATGGAAGATACAAAAGAGATAATAAATTTAACCACTCCCCTTTCAAGAAAAGAAAAAAAATTGATTCTTTCGGCTTTTGATTTTGCAAAAAAAGCTCATAGTGGTCAAAAAAGATTTTCCGGTGATCCATATTTCATTCACTCATATGAAACGGCAAAGATATTGGCAAGACTAAAGATGAGCTCAAAAATAATTACAGCAGGATTACTGCACGATGTTATAGAGGACGCAGGAGTAAAAGAAAAATAGATAGAAGAGGAGTTTGGTCCCGAGGTTTTATTTCTTATTCAAGGAGTAACTAAGCTTGGAAAATTAAAGTATAGAGGCGTTGAAAGACATAACGAGAGCTTAAGAAAGTTATTTGTTGCTGTATCACAAGATATTAGAGTGATTATTATTAAGCTCGCTGACAGGCTTCATAATATGAGGACCCTGCAGTATGTACCAAAACACAAGCAAGAACGTATAGCGAAAGAGACTCTTGAAATATATGTTCCTATCGCCTATCGCCTCGGGATAAGAGTCCTTAGTAGGCAACTTGAAGATACCGCCTTTCCTTTTGTGAATAAGAAAGAGTATGAAAAGACAAAAAAACTACTAAAGGAAAAAAGCACGGAAGACGCAAAAAAACTAGAAAAGTTTCAAAAATCAGTAAAAAAGGCTTTGGCAAAAAATAACATCACTAAATTCAATAGTGATTATAGGATAAAAACATTATACAGCTTATACAAAAAACTACTGAGAAAGGACTGGAATATAGAAAAAATTTATGATATCTCTGCTTTAAGAATTATACTTTCTGATATTACCGATTGCTATAAAGTTCTTGGAATAATTCATAGTATATGGAGACCCTTGCCGGGCAGAATAAAAGACTATATTGCATTTCCAAAACCCAATAGATATAGAGCACTGCACACAACAATATTCACAGGCTACGGAAATGTTGTTGAAATTCAAATAAAAACCAGAGAGATGCATAAAGAGGCTGAGTTTGGCATAGCCTCACATGTATCATATAAAGAAAAGGGTGACGTAGATTCGAATTCAAATATTTTTTGGATTAAGCGCCTTCTTCCATTTAAAAATTATTTCGGAAAAAATAATCTAAAAAAAGAATTTGACTATGATGATATCCCTTCATGGGTAAAAGAATTTGTTGAATATCAATCAGAGATAAGAAACAAAGAGAGTCTCAAAGAAGAACTGAAAGACGACTTTTTTCAACAAAGAATCTTTGTCTTCACTCCAAAAGGAGATGTGATTGATTTGCCTGTTGATTCTACCCCTATCGATTTTGCTTATGCCATACATTCAGAAATTGGAAACAAGATAAGTGGTGTAAAGATAAATGGAAAAATGGTTTCTCTCGATACCAAGCTAAAAAACGGTGATATAGTAGAGATTATAACAAATAAAAACAGTTCACCTAAGCAAAAATGGCTCGATTATGCAAGAACAACATCAGCAAAAAAACATATTAGAACATCAATTCAAGAAAGTGGTCGTAAAAAGTATTAAAGTGGAGATATTTTTTAATCTTGTCTAATTTACGAATTCTCGTTATCTTCCTTTTTACTATCTTCCTCAAATAAACCACAAAGGCAACGCCCATCCTTTTTTATCTCATCAAGATGATACACACATGGGCAGATGATATTTTTATCATCTTCAAGATTACCGCTAACTCTTCTACACGGACAATATTTATAGCCAAGCTTATCCTCTTTTTCAATCAAACCTTTAATAATAGTATCTCTTGTTTTTCTATTTCTTGCCAAAGAAATATTATTTTCTTTCGCATGTTTTTCGTATTCCAAAATCAATAAATTTTCTTTAATCCATCTCCTAATCTCTTCTTCTTCCTTTGACCCAACAAAGCCACCTATCGCTTCCCCGCCATTAAATAAAATTACTGTTGGGGCTCCGGTAATACCAAGTTTCTGTATTATAACCGGGGCATCATCAAAATCAACTTTAGCAAATAAAAAATTATCACTAAATTCTCTTGCCAACTTTTCCAAAATAGGAGAAACCGTAACGCATGGTCCGCATCCTTTTAGTGAAAAATATACCAAGACCGGTTTATCAGAACCAACTACCTCTTTTTCAAAATTTTCATCAGTTAAAATCATAATTTTATCTATTTTTATTTATTAATCTTACTTTAGAGAATTATAACACACCAATACCAAAAATAAAATTAATTATCTATTGAGTAATTTGGTGGCTCTTTTGTTATAACCACATCATGTGGGTGAGATTCTTTTTTTCCGGCACTGCTTATTCTTACAAAATCAGCTTTATTACGAAGCTCTTTAATATTTGCTGCTCCGACATAGCCCATTCCTCTCTTTAAACCATTAACATATTGATATATTACTTTACCTAATTCTCCTTTATATGGTTTAAGTCCTTCAACCCCCTCGGCTACAATATTGCTTTTTCCTGAAGATGCCTGATTGTATCTTTCTCTTGACTCTTTATGCTCACTCATAGCCCCAATAGATCCCATGCCACGATAAAGTTTCCACTGTCTTCCGTTTCTAAATATAACATCTCCCGGAGCTTCGTTCGTACCCGATAACATCCCTCCCATCATTACCGAAGAAGCACCCGCTCCAATTGCAATAGGAATGTCTCCGGAATATTTTAACCCTCCATCAGCACAAACAGGAATCTCGTATTTATCTGCTATCTTTACACATTTATAAATTGCACTAAGCTGAGGAGACCCGATTCCGGCTATTATCCTTGTTGT
>PWII01000017.1 GCA_003561025.1 Candidatus Nealsoniibacteriota bacterium | reverse complement strand
GCAACAGTTCTTCTTGCCTGTAAATTAAGGAGAGCAGAACGGACAATACCTTGGAAATCGATACCGATATGATTATAAAAATTTCTATCTTCAGCTGTAAGCAGAGCATCTACAAAATAAGGAGAAACGGAATCTATATCTATTATTTCTCTCTTTTCTTCTCCATATATAGTATAGAGAATATTTTCACCGGTTCTGTCATATATTTTTGATGGCTCAACTATTGGACGGTCCGTATAACGTTCAGGTCTAGGAAGATCTTTTGCAAAATAGACAAAAGTAAAGAGAGATAAAAAGATACCAAAAAGTACTACTACTATAGTTAAATAGAAGAGGTCTGACAGTATATTTTTAAATTTTATATTTTTCTTCTTCATAAGATAAATAATACCTTAAAATTGTCTATTTTTCAAATTAATATATAATGATAATTAAGATAAAGAATCTTTGAACTACAAAACATCCCTCGTCATTCTAAGCGAAGTAAAGAATCTTCTGGTAATTACCTTAAAGATGAGATCCTTCGCTACGCTCAGGATGACAAAATAATGCATTTTGTAATTCAAAGAAAAAATATATTATGAAAGAACAAAAGATAAAAACTATATTAGAAAGAGGAGTCGAAGAAATTATTGATAAAGATTTGTTAGAAAAAAAACTATACTCTGGAAAAAAGCTGAGGGTAAAATTAGGCATAGACCCTACAAGCCCAAATATTCATATTGGGCGCTCTATACCGCTACTAAAATTAAAAGATTTTCAAGAATTAGGACATAAAGTTATCTTTATTGTTGGTGATTTTACCAGTCTTATTGGAGATACATCCGATAAAGAGAGTGAAAGGCCGATGCTTAGCAAAGAGACAGTGAAAAAAAATCTTAAAAAATATATTAAGCAAGTAGAAAAGGTAATTGATATAGAAAAGTGTGAAATATATTATAATAGTAGTTGGTTTTCTAAACTTAACTATAACGAAATAGGAGAGCATGCCAATATCTTTTCTATTAACGAATTTATTTCAAGAGATAATATAAAAAAGAGATTAGAAAAAGGAAAAAGAGTTTCTCTTAGAGAGGTATTGTATCCTCTTATGCAAGGATATGATTCTGTAAAAGTGAAAGCGGATGTAGAGATTGGAGGGACTGATCAAAGATTTAATTTGCTTGCAGGAAGAGAGTTGCAACGTTTTTATAAACAGAAAGCGCAAGATATTATGACAAACCCTCTTATTGAAGGATTAGATGGCAGAAAGATGAGCTCTAGCTGGGGTAATACAATAAATATATTAGATAGTCCAAAAGAGATGTATGGGAAAATTATGTCACTTCGGGATGAACTTATAATTAGGTATTTTATTCTTCTTACAAGAGTGGATATGAAGGATATTAAGAGATATGAGAGAGAGATAAAGAAGGGAGATAATCCTAAAAAATATAAAGAAAAATTAGCTTTTGAGATTGTAAAATTTTATCATAAGGAAGATGATGCTGAAAGGGCAAAAGATTACTTTGTAAAAGTTTTTTCAAAAAAAGAATTTCCTTCTAAAGTAGAAGAAGTGTCTATAAAAGAGAAGGAGATGAATATAATAGACCTACTTATCTCTCTCAATTTAATAAAATCAAAAGGAGAAGGAAAAAGAATGATTAAGCAGAAAGGAGTTAAAGTCGATAATAAGACCGTGGATGACTTAAATAAGAAAGTTAAGATAAAGAAAGGAATGATGGTTAGTATAGGAAAGAGAAAATTTAAAAAGGTGAAGTAATCTTATTTAGTCCGCATATCGCTATAGCAAGACCATCTGCCGCATCGTCCGGGTGCGGTTTTTCTTTTAAATTTAATATTATTCTGGTCATTTCTTGTATCTGATTTTTATCTGCTCTTCCATATCCCGTGATACTCATTTTAACTTCAAGTGGGGTAAATTCGTATAAAGGAATATTTTCTCCTTCCACCATCACCATAATAACTCCCTTCGCCTGACTTACGGGAATTACTGTTTTTAAATTTTTAAAAAAATATAGACTCTCTATTCCAACAACCGAAGGAGAATATTCTTTTATAAGGGATAAGATTTCTCTGCTCAAAGAAAAGAGACGACGAGAAGGAGGAAGTGTCTTATCTGTCGTAATAACCCCATAATCGAGACAAGAAAAACTATTATTTTCACTTTTTACCACCCCATAGCCGGTTGTTGCTGTCCCGGGATCTATTCCTAAAGAAATCATCTTAAAATATTTATTCTATATTAGTATAAATCTCTTCAACATCTTCATTTTCCTGAAGCGCTTCAATGAGATTAATATAATTATTATTATCTACTTTAATCTTGTTTTTGGGGACAAAGCCGACAGACGTGGAAATTATATCAATATTATTACTAATTAATTTTTCTTTTACATCTTCCATATCTTTTACAGGAAGATAGGCTAAGAACACATCTTCTTTTTCCTCTATATCTTCTATACCAAAATCTATAAGACTTAAGAGGAGATTGTCTCTATCTCTCTTTATCTCTATTATTCCCTTTTTTTCAAAAAGCCATTTTACAGAACCGGGAGTGGCAATCTTTGCATCATGCCTTTTTAAAGTTTCTTTAATCTCTCCTGAATTTCTATTTATATTATCAGTAGAACCGGTTACTAAAATAGCAGCATTTTCTTTGGTATATATTTCAAAAAGAAATGGTTCTAAGTGTCCTTTTTCACCCTCACCGGCACCTCTCTTTATCGCCTTTTCAATATTTTCTTTAGGCATATCGGCCTCTCGTGCTTTTTCAATAATTGTTTTGAGAGACGGATTTGATTTAATGTCTTTTCCCTTTTCACGGACAGAAGATATTATAAGACGGGAGAACTTAGAGAAGACGATTCCTCTCTTTTTATCTTCTGCCTCTTTTTTTCTCTTTATATTTTTAAAGTGACTATGACCTGCCATTTCTTAGATAAGTTTTTGCTTTTTCTGTTATAACTCTTCCGCGAGGAGTTCTTTTAATAAAGCCAATTTGAATAAGATAGGGCTCATAAATTTCTATAATTGTCTCTTCTTCTTCTGCAGAGGCAATAGCGAGAGACTGTAATCCAGCAGGGCCGCCATTAAATTTTTTGAGGAGGACTTCAAGGATTTTCCTATCGCCTGATTCCAGTCCCATCTTATCAACATCCAAAAAGGAGAGGGCACTACAGGCGTCTTCTTTTGTAATTTTCTTTTTTCCTTCTACTTCTGAAAAGTCGCGAACTCTCTTAAGGAGTCGATTGGCAACTCGTGGATTAAAGCGTGAGCGGGAGGCAATAGAAGAGATAGCGTCTTTTTCTATCTTTATTCCCAAAAGCGAAGAAGATCTCTTGATTATCGCTTTTATCTCTTCTTCATTATAAGAATCAAGTCTAAATGTTGCGCCAAAACGGCTCCGCAAAGGGGAAGAGAGAAGGGCTAACCTAGTGGTTGCGCCAATAAGGGTAAAGCGAGGAACTTTTAAATTCATAGTACGAGCCATAGGACCTTTTCCTATAATAAGATTGAGCATAAATTCTTCCATTGCCGGATATATTATCTCTTCACATACGCGATTTATTCTATGAAGCTCATCTATAAAAAGAACATCTCCTTCTCTTAGATTTGTAAGAATTGCCGCCAAGTCACCACTCTTTTTAATAGATGGCCCGGCGATAGTACGAACGCCGACACCCATTTCCTTTGCCACCAGATAAGAGAGAGTTGTTTTTCCGAGACCAGAACCTCCATAAAAGAGAAGATGTTCAATACAGGGCTCTTTTCTCTTCTTAGAAGCGTCTATAATAATTTGAATATTATTTTTTATATTTTCCTGCCCGACATACTCTTTAAATGTCTGAGGACGAAGAGCCAAATCAAGACATTGATCTTCTTTAATTGGTGAGGGAGAAATATCTTTATTTTTTGGCATATTCTTTTTTGATATAAGAAATATTTAGGTTACACGTTCAACTTCATCGATTGTCGTCTTCTTTTCCAATACCTTTATAAAACCGTCTTGTCTTATTGTAAGCATTCCTTTTGATACAGCCTTTTGTCTTGTCTGTGTAATTGAAGGAGAGGTATATAAGAGCTCCTCCATTTCATCATCTATTAAAAAGGCTTCAAAGATACCGATTCTTCCTTTATAACCCGTAAAACTGCAATCTTTACATCCAATATTTTTAGGAACTTCAGGAACCTCGGGAAAAGTGAAAATCTCTTCTTTTACATTAGAGAGTTCTTTTTTGATTTCCTCCAATCTTTGGGGTGGCAATTTTTCAAATTTAACACAGCGAGGACATACTTTTCGTAACAATCTTTGAGCAATAACCATATTAATTGCGGGAGCGATACTGGCTGGCTTTTCTCCAAGAGCAATTAAACGAGCAATAGCTCCGGGAGCGTCGTTTGTATGAAGTGTGGAGAAGACCAAGTGACCTGTAAGTGCGGCTTGCATACCTATCTGGGCTGTTTCAAGATCTCTCACCTCACCAACAAGAATTACAGCGGGGTCTTGCCGAACAATAGCTCGTAGTCCATTTGCAAAATCATATCCTCTTTCCGGATTTACTTCGGTTTGAGAAATGCCCGCTAAGTGATACTCTACTGGATCTTCTATTGTAACTATCTTTACGCCGGGCTTATTTATCGTCTTTAAAAATGCGTAGAGAGTCGTTGTTTTACCGGAGCCAGTTGGTCCGGTTACGATTACCATACCATTTGGTTTTTCGATTTCTGTTTTAAATATATGAAATAGATCTTTTCTTAGTCCAAGATCATCAATGGCGATTAGCTTTCTCGGATCAAGGAGACGCATTACTATTGTTTCTCCGTGTTCAGATGGCAGAGATGACATTCTTATTTCTATTGAGAGCGTCTCATTTCTAAAAGGAACGACAATTGTAAATCTTCCATCTTGTGGTTTATCTTCTACATTTAGCTTTACCTTTGAAAGTAGCTTAATTCTTGACGTAACTTTTTTATTAATCTCTTTGCTTAAAACGATAACATCGTGTAGTATTCCATCTAGCCTCATTCTTAACTTTGCACCACCTTCTTCCGGCTCTATATGAACATCGGAAGCCTTAGAGAAGAGCGCTCCTGCTAAGATAATTTCCAGCGCTCTGGATATATCTTCTTTTGCAGACCCTTCTATTTTGGATTTAATAGCAGGAAGATTATTGAGTTCTCGTTCTCCCTCCTTTGCCATCTCGGTCGGGATTCGCACCTCCCCCATTATGTTTTTTGAATTTTCCATGGTAAAATATATTATTAATCGTGTCACTAATATATCCTAAATCCGGGAGTTAGTCAATTTATGATTATATCTTCATCATCTTCCAAAACAAGAGAGATAGGAAAAAAAATTGCAAAAAAGATTGTTAAAAACAGAAACAGCATAGTTATTGCTCTTTTCGGAAATTTAGGTAGCGGAAAGACTACTTTTGTTAAAGGATTTGCAAAAGGAATGAAAATAGAAGAGGAGATAACAAGCCCCACCTTTGTAATTTATAAGAAATACGGAGGGATAAAAGGGAAAACTCTCTATCATTTTGACGCTTATAGAATTACAGAAAGAGAGCTGCTCTCTTTGGGATTTAAGAATATTATTGATAATAGAGATAATATAATTATAATTGAGTGGAGTGAAAATATTAAAGAAGTGTTGCCCGAAGAGAGAATAGATATAGAATTCAAATTTTTAAGTGAGAAAGAGAGAAGGTTGATAGTAAAGGATAAGAATGGTATAATTGGGAACATCTTTTAAAAAGATATTAACTACTAGCCAAAATAATTACTCTTAAAACCAGACTCTTTTGGGCCCGTAGCTCAGTTGGCTAGAGCGTCCCGATGGCATCGGGAAGGTCACCGGTTCGAGTCCGGTTGGGTCCACTTTATTTAAATAAAAAGATAAGAAAGATAGAGTATGTTTAATTTAAGAAAAAAAGAAAAAGAAGAATTTCAAAACAGAGAGGAGATAATAGAAGAGATTAAAAAGATAAGATTGGAACTAAAAGAGACTCGTGAAGAGTTAGAGAAGATTAAAGAAGAAAAGAGATTTTTTGCAAAAAATATTAGCATAGAGAGATTTAATCCCTTTTCTGAGAGAGGAGGAGACCAGAGTTTTTCTTTTTGCATCTTAAATGATGAGGGAGACGGAATAGTAGTTACGAGCATTTATACTGAAAACAGTAATAGAGTTTATAGTAAGCCGATTAAAAAATGGAAATCAGAATACTCTCTTTCCAAGGAAGAGGAGAAAGTGATAAATTCTTTTATAAAGAAAGAGAAATAAATTATGACAGAAAAAAAAGAAAAACCTCCCGTTGTTGCTGTTTTAGGTCATGTTGACCATGGGAAAAGCTCCCTCTTAGAAGCTGTAAAAGACATTAAGATTACCGAAAAGGAAGCAGGAGGAATAACTCAGCACATTGGGGCATATATTATAGAACACAAAAAGAAGAAGATAACCTTCATTGACACTCCCGGACATGAAGCATTTTCCGCCGTGCGAAAGAGGGGGGCTGGTGTAGCGGATATCGGGGTCTTGGTTGTAGCGGGAGATGAGAGTATAAAAGAACAGACCAAAGAAGTTATCAAAAATCTAAAAGAGTCTCAGATGCCGTTTGTTGTAGCGATAAATAAGATAGATAAAGAAGGTGTCGATATCGATAAAGTAAAACAAGACCTAAGCAAAGAAGGCGTCTTTGTAGAGTCTTATGGGGGAGACATTCCTTGCGTGAATATATCTGCAAAAAAGAAGAAGGGACTAGAAGAATTATTGGAAATCATTACTCTTCTTGCAGAGATGGAAGATCTCAAAATAAGAGAAGATTGTCTTGCAGGAGGAGTTATTATAGAAGTTCAAAGAGACTCACGAAGAGGAGTAACTCCTACATTTTTAATCAAGAAAGGAGTTTTAAGGAGGGGTGATGCTGTTGGAACCAGTTGTGCTTATGGGAAAATAAAGACAATGGAAAATTTTTTAAAAGAAGATATAGAAGAGGCGGGACCATCTGTTCCCGTACAAGTTACCGGCATAAAGGGAAATCCTGTTGCGGGAGAAGAGTTTTTTGTTTTTGAAACACTAGAAGATGCAAAGAAATTTTCTTTAATAGAAAACGAGAAAAGCAGAGAGGAGGCATTTCTTTGCAAAGGAAAAACATTAAACATCATAGTAAAGGCAGATACCACCGGCTCATTAGAGGCAATAGAAGACTCTATAAAAAAGATTCCTCAAACAGAAGTGAAAATAAGAATGGTAAAGATGGATATAGGAGGAATAACCGAAAATGATATCGAGTGCTGCAGGGCGATGGATATAAAGATTTTTGCTTTTAGAGTAGACCCAGACAAAGGAACAGAGAAGATGGCGATAAGAGAGAAGATAGAGATAAAAAAGTTTGATATAATTTATGAACTTATAAAAAGCATTAGAGAAGAAGCAGAAGAGCTTCTTGAAGAGGAAACCATAAAAGAAGAAGTGGGACGAGTTGCTATTCTTGCCGTTTTTAAGAACCAAAAAAATAGACAAATCTTAGGAGGAAAAGTAGAAAAAGGAATTGTTGTAAAGGGAGCAAAATGTGAGATTTTAAGAAAGGGAGAAGTTTTGGGTGAAGGAAAGTTGGTAAACATAAAAAAGGAAGAAAAAGATATGGAGAAGATAACGGAAAAAGAAGAAATGGGGATGCTTCTTGAGAGCAACACAAAAGCAGAAGAAGGAGATAGGATAGTTATTTATAAAGAGGAAAAGAGAAAGAAAAAATTATAGCTCTTTTGGCCTGGTGGCGAAATGGTAACGCTTCGGTCTGCAAAACCGACACCGGGGGTTCGATTCCCCCCCAGGCCTCCAAAAAAGAAAAGCCCGGGTGGTGGAACTGGTATACACGCACGACTTAAAATCGTGTGCCACACGGCTTGCGGGTTCGAGTCCCGCCCCGGGCACAAATACTTTTAATTAAAAAACTCACTGGAAAGAGTTGTCCTATAAAACAAAAACTGCAGAATACTTTTCTGCAGTTTTGTTTTGGTTTTGCTATCTTAGTTTAGAATCTCTACATATGCCCTCGTTGTTCCAAAATTAATCGCATCTCTTTGATATAGGAAGAAGACGTCAACTGTATTATTTCGAATACTGCTCATCGTGTCTTCTACAACAAAGATTCTATCTCCAAAGACGGAAGGAATTCTTAATCTTGTTCCGAAAGGAAACATGTTTGTGGCAACAACACCCTCTCTTACATATGTGCCGGAAGCCGTAATTGCCGGATTTCCGGAAAAACACATTCCTTCTCTCGCATTGGGGTCAAGAGGAGCATAGGCGGATATCTTTGCCATAACTTTTCTTACCACCACCACCTCCTCTTTTTCTACAGCTTTTTTTGTAGCGAGAACTTGAGGCTTGTGATGTGTCGGTGGCGATTTTAATAAAAGGGCGTTGTCGTAAAGAGTGATATCATTTTCCGGAGGTACTTCTTTTAGTTCTTTCTCCAAAGACGATAAGATTGCTACTCTGGGACTGCTTTCTTTTGGTAGTGCTTCTCCTTCAGAAAATAAAAAAAGTAAAAGAAGGGAAACAGCTAAGACCGAAAAGAAAGCGATATTAAGACTCCCATCATCGGACGAACTGCTCTGTGTAGTCATAATAAATATCTGGTTATTAAATAAAAAATCCCCGCATTCAAAACGAGGTGACTACATCTTATCATGTAAATTTTTAAAAGTCAATAGATTGTGTGGGGAAAACTGAAAAGACAAGAAAAGAAAGAAAAGGTGATATGGAGCGGGTGAGCGGGATCGAACCGCCATCTCGTGCTTGGCAAGCACGTGTAATAGCCATTATACGACACCCGCAAAAAAAAAGAACTCTAATTTTTGTGTGCCGCGGGTCAGAATTGAACCGACGACCCCTTCTTTTTCAGAGAAGTGCTCTACCACTGAGCTACCGCGGCTTTTTTTCTTCTGGTGGACGGTGCAGGACTCGAACCTGCAACCTCCTCGATGTAAGCGAGATGCTCTAGCCATTGAGCTAACCGTCCGTATTATAATATTGTTATAATGCTCTTTTTACTACTTTCAAACGAAAGCCCTGCTCCCGATTCGTTTTACGAATCGTGGATCCTCGATTTCACTTTTAGTAAAATCGGGACAATTGAGCTAACCGTCCTCTCCTTTGCTTCAATATACATCGAAGCTTCGAAAGAGCAAGTAGCGATGTATCATCACTGCCTGTCCTTCCGAAGCTCAAGCGAAGCGCTGAGCGAAGGAGGAAGCTAACCGTCCAAAAAAATAATAATTCAATTATACATAGCAAAAGAAAAACCACAATAAGATTGTAAAAGAACAATGGCAATCAATTAATTAAAACGAACTTAGCTGGTAGAAGAATCACTATTTATAATAATAAGAAAAAGAAATTTGTGCGCGGGAGAGGACTCGAACCTCCAAGCCCTAATGGGCACTACGCCCTCAACGTAGCGCGTCTACCAAATTCCGCCACCCGCGCAATAATTATCTTATCTTTTTTCTTGCGACTCTCTTTGTCTTTTCTCTGATATAGTAGATTTTAGATTTTCTCGTTCTTCCTTTTTTTGTAACTTCGATTTTTTCAATTGTTGGAAGATGGAGAGGAAAAATCTTTTCTACTCCCACTTTATCAATAACCTTTCTTACTGTAATTGTGCCAGTAAGACCTTTCCCGTGTTTTTTGGCAATAACAAGACCCTCAAAGAAACTCTTTTTACCGTTGATGTTTTGTGTAATTTTTACGGTATTGCCCGTCTCTATCTCTACAGAAGGCTTCTCTTTGCTTTTTGTAAATTCATCTAATTTGGTTGTCATATTTTTCAAGATTTTTAATAATAGATTTTAATTCATCGGGCACTTTTGCAATAAATTTTTCCCCTCCTATCTTTAGAAAGGAGGCGTGCAAAAAGTGTCTTTTTAATTCTTTTGGGTCTATCTGGTCTTTAAAGCGATAGAGCTTGTCTCCGGCTACGGGATGACCAATAGAAGCAAGGTGGCATCTTATCTGATGCTTTCTCCCGGTCTTTATTTTAACCTGCAGAAGAGAAAAATTTTTAAATTTTCTGATTGCCTTAAAAGATGTTATTGCTTCTCTCTTACCCTCTCTGTCTGTGAATGCTCTCTGCTTTCTTCTGTCTTTTGGTGACCTCTCTATAAAGGTGCATATTTCTCTCTTATCATCCTTAACTTGTCTAAATACAAGAGTAATATACCCTTTTTTTGCCTTTTTTTCAAGTAGCTCTTTCTGAAGAGAAGAAAAAGTCTCTTTATTTTTTGCAAAAACGAGAACTCCCGATGTCTCTTTGTCCAGCCTATGAACTGCGCCATATCTCTCCTTACCCATCGCCCTTAAGACAGGTATCTTCTTAGATATAATTTTTGCTAGAGATTCTTCATTCTCATTATCCGAAAAGACAACTATTCCTGCCGGCTTATTAACAACTACAAGGTTTTCATTTTCAAAAATTATTTCTACCATATCTTTTTGGTGGGCGCGAGAGGACTCGAACCTCTGACCTTCTGCGTGTCGAGCAGACGCTCTAGCCAACTGAGCTACGCACCCAAAGGGGAGTGTGCGCGTGGATGGACTCGAACCATCGACCTCAGACTTATAAGATCTGCGCTCTCACCGACTGAGCTACACGCGCATTTGTGGCGACAATTATATCATAAAAAATAATTATTACTACCCTTTTTTATCTATCTTTCCTATAATTTTTTCATATTCTTCACGCTCTAGAGATTCTTTTTCTATCAATCTTTTGGCAACCTTTTCTAGCAACTCTTTGTTTTCTCTAATAATTTTTTCAGAAACTTCTATCGCTTCTTTAATAAATAAAGAAACCTCTTTATCAATTTTTGCAGAAGTCTCTTCCGAATAGTTCTTGTCTTCTGCAACATCTCTTCCTAAAAAGATATGTTCTCTTTCTCCTTTAAAATGAATTGGACCAAGAGATGACATGCCAAACTCTTTTACGAGCTTTCTTGCATACCCCGAAGATCTTTGCAAATCGTTAATAGAGCCTGTTGAAACTTCACCAAAAATTATCTTTTCCGTAATATATCCTCCAAGGAGAACTGATATTTCAGCAAGAAACTCGGAGCGACGCTTGAACCCCTTTTCTTCAAAAGGAATCTTGATAGTGTATCCTCCTGCCTGACCGCGAGAAACGATAGATATCTTTCTTACGGGCTCGGCATCTTTAAGAAAAGAAGAGACTATCGCATGCCCTGCTTCGTGATATGCGCTAAGCTCCTTTTCTTTATCGGTCATTACGTGACTTTTTCTTTCTGGACCCAAGAGAACCTTTTCAATTGATTCTAAAAATTCTCCTTGCCCTATCTTTTTCTTTCTCTTTCGTGCGGCAAGAATTGCGGCTTCGTTTGCAAGATTGGCGAGTTCTGCTCCGGAAAAACCGGGAGTTCTTTCTGCTATCTCTTTAAGGTTTACATTTTTTGTAAGAGGCTTTTGGCGTGTATGAATCTTAAGAATGCTTTCGCGCGATTTTTTGTCGGGCGCATCAAGAACCAATTTGCGGTCAAATCTCCCCGGGCGAAGAAGGGCGGAATCCAACACATCCGGGCGGTTAGTACTGGCAAGAACAACTATCTTTGCGTCTTGAGAGAAGCCATCCATTTCGGAGAGAATTTGATTTAGTGTTTGCTCTCTTTCATCATGACCGCCACCAAGACCGGCTCCTCTTGCTCTTCCGATTGCGTCGAGTTCATCAATATAGACTATACAAGGCTGTTTGAGTTTTGCTTTTGCAAAAAGATCTCTTACTCTTCCACTTCCCACACCGACAAAGAGTTCTATAAATTCAGAACCTGATATTTCAAAAAAAGGAACCTTAGCTTCTCCCGCAACAGCTCTTGCGATAAGTGTTTTTCCCGTTCCGGGAGCTCCTGTAAGTAAAACTCCTTTTGGTATCTTTGCTCCGAGTCGAATAAAGCGAGTAGGCTCTCTCAAAAAATCTACTATCTCTTCCAGCTCTTGCTTTGTCTCTTCAAGACCGGCAACATCGTTAAATGTGACACCGGATCCCGGGGACCCTTTTTCTCCAAAGACTCGTGCTTTTGTCTTGGAAAAGTCAAAGGCCTGCATAGCGCCACCTTTTGCTTGCTTAAAAAAGGAACGGAATATAAAGATGAGAAAAAAGATAGGAAGTGCTAAGAAAGCAAGTAGAAATAGAAAAGACCAGTCTTGCTTTCTTTCAATAACAATATCGATAGAGCGTATCTTTTCCTCATCCGCTCCCCAATTTAAAAGAGCATCAAAAGTATCTATTCCCGGCTCTTTCCTTGTTGTCGCTATTGAGTCATCTATATAAAATACCTCTATATCGGATTCGACCACAACTATCTTTTCTACCACCTCTTCGTTGATCTGCTGTGCAAGAGTTCTAATACTAATCTCCCTTTTTTCTTGCAGTGTTTCAGTGGCAATAATTCCAAAGAGAGTTACTGCGAGAAGAAGAGCCAACACAAAAGAGATTATATTTCTTGTAAACTTTTTATCCATTTTATTTTTCATAATTTATATAGAGGGAAAATATTATTTATTAGTACCTTAAACAGGGTAGCATAAAAAATATTTTTTTTACAGAGCCCTACTCTTTGATATTTTTTAAGAAAAGAGTTATAATAACGCAATTGTTATTTTAAACAAAAGAAATAATATGAAAAAGATATTTATTGTTCTTTTACTATTAATGGTTCCTGTTATTGCGTGGGGAGGAGAGGGAGGAGGTCTTGTTCCTTGCAGTGGTCCTGACTGTACTCTTTGCGACCTCTTTCAGCTTTTTGCCAATATAATAGAATATTTAATAGTTTATATAGTTCCTCCTATTGCAACACTATTTCTCGTTTATGGTGGAATAATCTTTTTTACTGCAGGAGGAAATCCCAGCAATGTTGCAAAAGGGCAAAAGATATTGATTGCGGTAGTTGTTGGACTTATAATTGTCTATGGAGGTCACTTGTTAATTACTGCAATACTTGGCGTTCTTGGAGCCGCACAGAGCGTGCAATGGCCGAGCATAACAATATGTGATTAGCCTATTTCAA
Source organism: Candidatus Nealsoniibacteriota bacterium (assembly GCA_003561025.1). GTDB lineage: Bacteria > Patescibacteriota > Minisyncoccia > Minisyncoccales > PWPS01 > PWHW01. The sequence continues at coordinate 14,425 of PWII01000017.1, read as the reverse complement.
GCCGCCCTTGTAGCTCAGTTGGCAGAGCAGCGGCCTCTTAAGCCGAGTGTCGTAGGTTCGAGTCCTACCAGGGGCACAATTATTAAGATTAATATTAAGCTAAGTAAGACTACTTATTATGTTAACAAAAGAAGAAAAAAAAGAAATTTTAAAGAATACGGAGAAGACAGGAGGAGTAGAAGCGCAAGTATTGTTGCTCTCTAGAGAGATAGAAGAGCTCTTTGCTCATCTAAAAGAGAATCCAAAAGACTTGCACTCCAAAAGAGGACTTCTCGGAATGGTTAATAAGAGAAAAAAGCTATTAACCTACCTTAAAAAGAAGGATGAAGAGAGGTATAAGGAGCTTATCAAAGAGATAGGTTTAAAAAAATAAATAAAAGCAGATGACTATCAAAAACAAAGGGCAGCGAGTAGCAGTCTTTCTTGACGTGCAAAACCTTTATCATTCGGCAAAAAATCTCTACAATGCTCGGGTTAATTTTGATAAAGTTATTGAGATTGCAGTAAGCAAAAGAACTCTCATCCGCGCCTTTGCTTATGTTATTAAGACAAAGACAGGAGAAGAAAAATCATTTTTTGAGGCTCTTACAAGCCTAGGGATAGAGACAAGAATAAAGGACTTGCAGGAGTTTCATGGTGGATTTAAAAAAGGAGACTGGGATGTCGGTATTGCGGTTGATGCTATTCGGATGTCTCCGGGGCTTGACGTAGTTATACTTGTCACGGGAGATGGTGACTTTGTTCCTCTTGTAGATTACTTAAAAAATAGAGGAAAGAGAGTTGAAGTTATCGGATTTGAAAGATCTGCTTCTCTTAAGCTAAAAGAGGCGGCGGATGAATTTATTAACCTTGAAGATAACACGAAGAGATTTTTATTAACTAAAAAAAGACAAAAAGGAAAAAATTAAAAATATGAAAGAATATAATATAAAATTTGGGGAAAAAGAAATTTCAGTAAGGTTTGATAATTTTGCTGAGCAGGCAAATGGCGAGGTGACAGTAAGATGCGGAGAGACCGTTGTTTTGGCCGTAGTCACTATGACAGATGAAGATGTAGAAAGAGATTTTTTCCCTCTGTCCGTAAGCTATGAAGAAAAATTTTATGCAGCAGGAAAGATAAGTGGATCTAGATATACGAGAAGAGAGGGAAAGCCTTCCGACAAAGCAACGCTAACATCCAGAATGATAGACAGAGCAATTAGACCAAAATTTCCGGAAGGATTAAAAAGAGAAGTGCAGGTTATTGTGACATGTCTCTCTTTTGATGAGGAAAATGACCCGGGTGTTTTGGGTATGATTGCAGCCTCTTTAGCACTTCATATTTCTGATATTCCATGGAACGGACCACTTGGCTCCGTTCGTCTGGCAAAAAAAGAGAAAGATTTTCTTGTCTTTCCTACATATATAGAGAGAGATGATAGCGATATGGATAGCGTTATTAGCGGATTTTTTGATAATGAAGGAGATATTCTTATAAACATGATAGATGGCTCCTTTAATGAGACAAGTGAAGAGACTACCGAAAAAGCTTTTGACTTAGGAGGAGATATAATAAAAAAATTATGTGAATTTCAAGAAAAGATAAAGGAAGAAGAAGGAAAAGAAAAGGCAGACATATCTATCTCTCCAAAAGAAGATGACGAAAAGATAAAAAAAGAAAGAGAGAAAGAGATAGAAAACGAACTTAAAGATTTTAAAATAGGAAAAGAATATAAAGAAGAGATAAAAAAAATCAAAAAAAGAGCAAGGGAGATTATTGAAGAAAGATATGAAGAAGAAGAGAGAGGAAAGGCTTTTTCCTGCTTTGAAGACCTATTAAAGAAATTTATAAGAAAAAATATTTTAGAGAAAGAAGAGAGAATAGATGGGAGAAAGATAGATGAACTTAGGAAAATCAATTGCTCGGTGGGTATCTTGCCACGAACTCACGGCTCAGCGTTATTTGAAAGAGGTGAGACTAAGGCGCTATCTATTATAACTCTTGGTGCTCCCGGAGAACAGCAACTTCTTGATGATATGGAACTGTCGGAAAAGAAGAGATTTATGCATCACTACAATTTCCCTCCTTATTCGGTTGGGGAAGTTAGACCGATAAGAGGTCCTGGAAGAAGAGAGATAGGACACGGAATGATAGGAGAAAAAGGGATATTGCCACTTTTACCGACGGAGGAAGACTTTTCTTACACCATCAGAGCTGTCTCGGAGATAGTTTCTTCAAATGGCTCTACATCAATGGCATCCGTTTGTGGAGTTACTCTTGCTCTTATGGATGCGGGTGTTCCAATTAGGAGGCCTGTTGCAGGAATATCTATAGGGCTTGTTATGGACAGCAAAGAGAATTACAAGGTGCTTACGGATATACAAGGAATAGAAGACCATTGCGGGGATATGGATTTTAAAGTTGCGGGAACAAGAGAAGGAATAACGGTAATTCAGCTCGATGTTAAGATAGAAGGGCTTACAAAAAAGATAATAAAAGAGACATTACAAAGAGCAAAAGAGACGAGAATTTTGCTTATAGAAAAGATAGAGGAGGCTATTCCTCAACCTAGAGAAAATCTCTCTCCCTATGCTCCGAGAATTGTTACGCTCAAGATAGACCCTGAAAAGATAGGAGATGTTATTGGACCAAAAGGAAAGACAATTAATGAGATAATAGAAAAGACCGAAGTTACTATTGATATAGATGATTTGGGTATTATCTCGGTATCTTCGCAAAACGAAGAAGCGATAGAGAGAGCGATAAGCTGGATAAAAAATATAGTTAGAGAGGTAAAAGAAGGAGAAGTTTTTGTCGGTAAAGTTGTAAAGCTATTTTCTTTTGGTGCTGTAGTAGAGATACTTCCCGGGCAAGAGGGGCTTGTCCATATCTCTGAAATTGCAAACAGGAGAATAGAAAAAGTAGAAGATGTTCTCGCCATAGGACAAGAAGTAAAGGTGAAGGTAATCAAAGTAGAGAGTGGAGGAAAGACGAGTCTTTCCATAAAAAGAGCGGAGGAAGGTGAAAAGAGATAATAATTAATTTTCCTATGGAGTTTTATTTCTTTTGCTTTATAATAGACAAAAAGGAAAAAATGTCTTAAATTAAAAGAAGAGTTATTATCTAAAGTCTTCTTTTAAACAAATGAGCAAGGAGAATATAAAAAAAGGAGGGATTAGGACGATGAAAGGAGATCTTGCTAATCCGCAAGACGAACCGATTAGAAGAAAAGTATCAAAACCCTCTCCCATTAAAGAGATAAGCGAAGAAGAACTAACCGCATTAAAAGCGGCTTCTTTGGATAAGAAGAAAAAAGAAGAAAAAGATATTTTTTCAATACAAGGAAAAGAGAAAGAAGAATTTCAAAAAGCTCAGGACGAGGAAAGAAAAAGAGAAGAGGAGAAAAAAGAAGAGACAACACGAGAAGAAGATGGGGAGAGAATGGCAGAAGAAGAAGAGCTAAAAAAAGAAGAAGAGCAACAGATAAGAGAGATAAGAGAGAGAGCTATAAAAGAAGATGCAGAGATAGAAGAAAAAAAGGAGCGCGAAAAGATAAAGGGAGAAGATCTTCTTGGGCAGACGAGAGAAATTTTAGAAAAAGAGAGAAGAGAAGAAAAGAGAATAAGAGAGCAAGAAGACAAAGAGATTGAGCGTATTAAAAAAGTAAAAGATACTGACAGCAAAAAAGAAGAAGAAAAAGAAGAGCTCAAAAAATCTCTTGAAGAAAAGAGAAGAGAAAAAAAGGGAATGGAAGAAGGGCTCATTAATATCATAAGCCAAAAAGAAAGGATAGAAAAAAAGCAAAATGAGACAAGAGAGAAAGCGTCGGAGATAGAAAAAAGAGATAAAGAGAAAGAGGATGATGGCTCTTTTGATATAGAAAAAAGAGAAGAGCTTTGGAAAAAAGAAGAAGAGTTAACTCTGGTCAAAAAAGAGACACAAGCTCTTTTTTATGAGTATTTCAAAACTCAAAGTGAGGAAAAAATAATTAGAAAAAAGATAGATCTGGCAAATAAAGAGATTGATGTGCTCTCTTTACGAATATCTGTTGTAGAGTTAATTTTAGAAAATAATAATCTTAAAAAGAGACTAACTCCTTTAGAAAAAGAGGTAGAGAAGTTATTGGAGAGAAAAGAGAGGGCGGAAAAAAGGGTTGTTAATATAAAAGAAAAGGAAAGCTCGGCAAAAAAGGAAGAAGATAAAAACGAAGAAAAGATAGAACTCTTTATAAACGAAAAATTATTACTGGAAGAAGACTTGGAAAAACAGAAAGAAGAGATAGAAAAGGTAAAGGAAGAAGAAGACAAGATAAGAAGTCAGATAGAAGAAAAAAAGGAAGATATTGCAGAAAAAAATATAAGATTGGAGGAAGCAGAAAAAACATTAGAAGAGATAAAGGAGAGCAGTGAAAGACTAATTGAAGAAGAAGAGAGAAAGAAAAAGGAAAGAGAAGAAAATTTAAACAAACTTGCCAACGAAGCGGATGAAAACCTAAGTAGAATAAGAAGAGAAAGGGAGGCGACAAGAAGACAAGAGAAAAAAAGAAGAATGACGGAGAGCGAGAAGATGGAGGAGATAGAAAAGAGAAAAGAGAGAAAGAGAGAAGAAGAAGATCTAAGAAAAGAAGAAGATGAGGAATATGGCAAATGGGAAAAAGAGCTGGATAGTCAAAAAGAAAAGATACATAAAAAGACAGAAGAGATAATAGGTGAAAAGAAAGAAAACCTACAAAAAAAGAGAGAGTATAGAGAAGAGATGGAGAGGGTTTTTGAAGAGACGATAAGATATAGAGAGTCGGTAGAAGCGCAAAAAAATCAGATAAGGAAAAAGATTGAAGGACTAGAAGAGAATAGAAATGATGCTACAAAAAGAGAAGAAAGCATTGAGGAGAAAGAGATTAATATTCAAAAGATTCAAAGAGAGACAAAAAATCCGGAAAAAAGAAGAGAGCTGGAAGAAAAGAGATGGAGCCTTGAAGAGGAGAGAAAAAAGATAGAGAAAGAGCGTTGGGCGTGGGAAGAAAAGATATCTCTTGCAAAAGAAGAAGAGAGAGAGTGCTCTCTTGACTATATCGCCACGCAACAAGAAGAAAAGATACAAAAAGAGAGAATAGAGACACTAAAAGAGGAAGAAAATGTTGTTTTGCTTCGCATTAATTGTGCAGAATTGCAAACGGAAATAGATATATTAAACAGAGAAAAGACATTTTATTTAGACGCATCAAAACATATATCTTCTCAGGTTGATAGATTAAAAGAGAAGATAAATACATTGGAGAGGATTGGGAAAATTATTGAAGAAAGAGAAAGAGATATAGAAGAAAGAAAGAAGAGAGCAACGAGTCTTTCTGAAAAGAAGGTAATAGAAAAAGAGAGATGGCAACTTGAAGAACGAAGAAGACATGCAGAAGAAGAGAGAAGAGAGTGGGAGGAAGATATGAGAGAGAGAAAAGAAAAACTAGATGATATTAAGCAAAAAGAGACAGAGACTTATAGCAGTATCAATAAGATAGAAGAAGAGTTAAAAGATTTGCGGGAGGAGATAACGAGAAAGGAAAAATGGGTAAATAGGAGAAAAAAAGAGATAGAGAGAGAAAAGAGTGCAATCAAAAAGAGAGAAGAAGAAGAGAAGAGAAAGATAGAGAAAGAAAAGCAAAAAGAGGAGCTCCTAAGAGCGGAGATTTTAAGAAAGCAAGAAGAAGAAAAGAGAAGAGCAAAAGAGAAGAGAGAGAGGCAAGAAGAAGAAGAAAAAAAGAAGAGAGAAGAAGAAAAAAAGAGAAGAGAGCAAGAAGAAGAAAAGAGAAGAATTAGAGAAAAAAAGAGAGAAAGAGAGAGTGAATTTAGCGACTTTATTTCACAAGAAAAGCCCACTCTTGTTGCGGAAAAGATATCCTTGGAAGAAAAAGAAGATATCTTCAGAGATAAGATTGAACTTATAAAAAAGAAAGAGAGAGAGCTGCAAGAAAAGATAGACAGTATTCTTTCTAAAGAAAAAGTAGAAGACAATCCCCTAAAAGAAGAAGAGTTAAAAAAGAAGAGATGGATTTATGAAGATAAAAAGAGGAAGTGCAGAAAAAGCATTTGGAAGATTGAAGAAAAAGCAAAGGAGGCAAAAGAGAGAAAAGATAAAATTTTAGGAATTCTTCAAAAAGAAGAGAATATAAAGAGAGAAATAGAGGGCCTCTCAAAAGAATTAGGAGAAGATTATAATAAAGTGCTTCTTGAAAAAGGAAGTAAGCCTTTTGGAGTAGTGGCGGTCAAAAACTTCCGAAAGATAAGAGAAGAAAAAGAAAATCTTTTACATAACTTGTCTTCTTTAAAAAATAGAGAAAAATCACTTCAAAAAGAACTTGAAGATGTTTCCAAAAAAGAGTCGCAGACAGAAGAGAGAGAAAGAAGTGCGGAAGAAAAGATGAAGACTGCGGGGAGCGATGAAAAAGAAGGATTAATGGAGCTGTTTTGGAATATAAAAGAAGAGAGAAGAAGAGAAGAAGAGAGAAGATGGGATATAGAAAAAGCGATTGTAGAACTAAGAAAAGAGATAAGAGATGTTTCTTTTGACGTAAGAGAGCTAAAAAAGAAAGAAGAGAGGATTAAGATAGAGGCAAAAAAGAGAAAACTAGAGGAAAAAGAGAATTTACTTGTTCGAAAAAAGGAAAAATTACAAAAAAAGAGAGATAAATTAAAGAAAGAAAAAAAGATAGTTAAACAGCGAGAAAAAGAAAATATTGCGGAAAAAGAAGAGATTGAAGAAAAGATTAAAAAGGCAGAAAGAAAAGCGACTGCCTTAAGGGAAAGAGAAAATATCTATGAAGAGAGAAAACTTTCAATAAAAGAAGATAGTGCAAAAAAGATAGTGGATAGAGAAAAAGAAGGGGCTGAAGAAGAAAGAAGGGAGCAAGAAAAGATTATTCTTTATTTAAAGAAAGAGCTAGCACCCATCTTAAAAAGAGAGAAAGAAAACTCTCTTTATAGAGATGAAGTAAAAAAGGAGATAGAAGATCTTTTTAAGGAATTGGAAGAGTTTAGAAAAGAGAAAGAGGTCCATCTTGCAGAAAAAGAAAAGCTAAGATTAGCAAAAGCTTTAATTAAAAAGAAGCATAAGATGATCTCTTTTGATAAAAAAGAAAAAACAATCAAAAAGAGAGTCTTGCTTCTTGAAGAAAAGAAGAAGATGATTGGCTTTAGGGAGAGCGAACTGGATAGTTTAAAAAAGGAGATAGAAGAAGAGGCAGCAAAAGAAAAGAGCTTTACAAAAAGAATGAAAATAAAAAAGAAGAGATGGGATATAGAAGAAGAGAGAAGGATGCTTGAGAGTAAAAAATGGAACATAGATGAAGAGATAGAAGCCCTAAAAAAAGAAGAGCAAGAAGAGAGAGAGCAAAAAAAGAGATTAAAGAGAGAGATAGAAGAGTTAGCTATAAAAAACAGAAAACAGAAAACAGCATTCCTTTTCCGTGAATCAAGAGAGACATTGGAGGGATTAGAAAAAGAAAAAAGAAGAATAAACAACAACTTAAAAGATATTCTTAAAGAAGAAAAGGAGATTGTTGCACGGCTTGAAAAAGTAAAAGATAGAAGAGAAGATGATCCTGAAAAAAGAAAGAGAAAAGAAAAAGAGAGGTGGGATATAGAAGAAGAGAGAAGGGTAATTGAGGAAAAGAAGTGGGAAGTGCAGGAGGTATTAAAAGAAAAAGAGCGAGAAATAGAAGAGATAGAAGCGAAGATTGATAATGCGCAAAAAAAGATAGGAGCGATGGCGGTAAAAGAATAAAATAGAAAACATTTGCATTATTTGTAAAATGAAAATAGAATAAAAAAGATGGTAAAAACCAACAATAAAAATATTATTGAAGAGCTAGCTGAAAAAATTGCAAGGAGTGGAAGAGAAAAAGAGGGGCTTGAAAGAAAGCTCGAAAATATAGACATTGAAATAATTAGAATAGTAGCAAAAGAGAACCATATAAAAGAGAGCATAGAGTTGCTTTATGAAAAAAAGGGAAAGCTGGAAGAAGAGATAGATATACTAGAAAGAGAGATAAGAGAGGCAAGTAGCGAAGAGCAAAAGGAGATAGGGAAAAAGAGGTGGATTGCAGAAGATAACAAAAAAGAGGCTGAAAGAGAATTATGGATGTGGGAGGAAGAAAAAGAGAAGATAAAAGGAAAAGCAGATCCTTTAAGAGAGGAAAAAGAAGAGCTGGAAAAATCTTTAGAAGAAAAAGAGAGAGAAATAGAAGGCTTTAAAAAAGAGAAAAAAGAAAAAGAAGAAGAGCTTCGCTATAATGAGCTTGAAAACAAAAAAAATGAGATTGCCCTATCTATAGAGAGCAGAAAATTTTTGGATAATGAAAAGATAAAAAAACAAGAAGAGTTGAGCGATATCGCTATTAAAGAGAGAGATATAGAGGAGGAAGAGAGAGAGCTGGAAGAAAAAGAGAATGAAGATTTAAAGACAGAAGAAGAGAGAGAATTAAAAAAGAAGAGATGGGAGATAGGAGATAAGAGAAAAGAGATTGAAAAGAAGAGATGGGAATTAGAGGAAGAGGTAAAAGAATTGGAAGAAAAGATAGAACAAGAGAAGAAAAAGATAGAAAGACTAAGAGTAGAGATAGATGATGTAAGTGAAGAAGAGGACGAGTTATTGGATGAAGAGGTGTTTAATGGAAAAGATGAAGATATAAAAGAAGAAGAGCAAGAAGAAGAGTTAAAAAAAGAAGAAGAGCAAGAAGAAGGCCATCTCAAAGAGAAAGAGACTGCTGATGATATTCCGTCTGTAGCCAAAGATGATTTAGAGGAATCAATTATCGCTGAAAAAGAGTCTCTTGTCGCTGAAAAAGAAAATTTAATTGCGCAAAAATCACAACTTTCTGATAATTTATCCGTAGTAGTTAAAAAAGAAGAAGAGATAGAAGAGAGAGCGGCTAATATAGAAAAAGAGAAAGAAGTTGCGAAAAACACCGACAAAGAGAAAGAGTTGATAGAGAAGAGTTGGAGTATTGAAGAAGAGAGAAGAATGGCAGAAAAAGAGAGATGGCCGATAGAAAAAGAGATAGAAGAGCTTACGGCAAAGATAGATGATATAGAGAGAAGAGAAAAGGAGGTTGAAAAAAAAGAGAGGAATGTTATCGAGAAAAGAAAAGAGGAGGAGAGATTGAAAGAGAGAAGAGAAAAAGAGAAGAAGATAGAAGAAAAAGAGACAGAGAAAAAGAAAGAGATAAGAAAAGATAAAGAAGAAGAGACAAAGAAAACAGAGGAGAAGATTGAAAGAACCAGAATTTTGAGGAAGACTCAACTAAAAAAGATTTCCCTCTTCAAGGATAAGCTTAGAGAGAAGTTATTTGGGATACTAAAGCAAAAAAAAGCTCTGGAAATAGAGATAGTTAGATGGGAGAGAGAAGAGGCGGAGATAGAGAAAGAGCTTGATGTGGAAAAGAGAAGAGAAAAAGAGGCACGAGAGAGAAAGAAAAATATAGAAGGAAGAGAAAAGATAGCTTTTCTTCCCGAAGAAAAAGAAGAGATAGAAAAGAGGAGATGGGCGCTAGAAGAAGAGATAAAGGAGCTGGAGGAAAAGACAATTGATATTAAGAAAAAGCTTGATAAGCCGAGAAGAAAGAAAAAAGAGATAGAGGTTAGATACCATCATCTTGCGAATAAAGAAGATGAAATTAGAAGCAAAGAAGAGAGCTTGCGAAGAAGAGAAGAGAAGATGCTGATAGATGAAGAAAAAGACGATATAGAGCTAAAGAAGATATTTTTGGAAAAAGAGAAAAAGGAACTTGGAGCAAAAAGGGCAAAGATAAAAGAAAAGGAAAATCACATTCAGGAAAAGCTGGATGTTGTGATGGTTCGGGAAAATGAGACTGAAGAGATGGAAAAAGAGATAGAAAAAAAGAAGGAAGCTGCTCAAAGTGATGAAGAAAGAAGGGAGATTGGAAAAGAACACTGGAAGATAGAAGAAAAGAGAAGAAGTATTGAAGAAGAGAGATGGGAGATTCAGCAAAGAATAGATAAGGCGAGAGAAAAATTAGAAAATACAGAACTTCACTTCCAGCAAATTTTAAATGAACAGGAAAGACTGGAGAAGAGAGGATTAGAGTTAAAGAGAAAGAGAAAAACAATTGGCCTTAGACAGAGGAAAAAACAGAAAGAAGAAGAGCTTGACAGGGTTCAGGGTATAAGAAATAGAATAGAAGGAAAGAGAGACTTTTTAGCTGACAAGAGAGAAAAAGAGGAAGCAACTCTTAATGACATAAAATCAAAGGAAGCAGAAATTAAGGAAAAAGAGAGAAAGATAGAGGACGAGGAGCAGTTTGTTGAAGATCCACAAGAAAAGAGAAAAATAGAAAAGAAGAGATGGGATATTGAGTCTGAAAGAAGATCTTTAGAAGGAGAAAGATGGGAAACAGAGGAGAGATTAAAGGATATAGAAAAGCAGGAAAAAGAGATAGATCTCATTGTAGAAAGAGAGGAAGGCATAATAAAAGAATTGGATGAGATTAACTTTGCTATAGAAAAAGAAGAAGGAAGAAGAGATATGGAAGATGAGGAGGTAAAAAAGAGAGCATACAGACCCCCCATAAGAGAGAAAAAAGAGAAAAGAGAAGAAACAACGCCATCTTCTTCGCAAAAGAGAGAAGAGGAGAAAAAAGAGAAAAGAGAAGAACCACCTCCACCCTCATCGCCCCCTCCATCTTCTCCTCCCACAGAGCAGGCCGGAGAAAAAAAGGAGGGCTTATCTGACTTAGACTTTTCTTTTGATGACAACAAGGATGAAAAAGAAGATACCTCACCTCCCTCTCCTCCACCACCACCTCCTCCCACAGAGCAAGCCGGAGAAAAAAAGGAGGGCTTAGCTGACTTAGACTTTTCTTTTGATGATGGTGAAGATAAGAAAGAAGACACTTCTCCACCATCACCTCCTCCTCCACCATCCCCTTCATCACCACCTCCATCTTCTCCTCCCACAGAGCAGGCCGGAGAAGAAGTAAAAGAAGAAGAGAAAAAGGACAACAATCTAACAGACCTTGATTTTAGCTTCTAAAAAATAAAAAAATATGAAAGTTGTAAATTCAATAAAAAAAGCGAGAAGTCAGGGAGTAGATGACTCGTTGATACTTAGCGAGATTAGAAAACAGAACCCGGATAAAGAGCTATTTTTTAAAAAAGCCGAAGAGAGAGGGGCAGCCCCTACGCAGATATTGGATGAAATCATAAAACAGAACACAAGCAAAGAAGAGACTTCAAAAAGTGATACAGTGCCTGATTCGCCTCCCTCTGCCCCTCGGCAAGAAGTCGACTTTTCTCTAGGAGAAGATAGCGGAGAAAAAGATTCTACCGCAACACAAAAGGGAGGAGTAACAACAAAGCCGGGAAGAGTTTTGCTTACCAAAGAAGCTAAAGCAAAAGAAGAAGATGACAGAAAAAATTTCTTAAAAAGAATAGAAGCAAAAGAGAGAGGTGAAGATGTGGGAGGCGGTGATACTTTTGCATTTTCTCCTACAACAACCGAAAATAGAGCGGAGAGAGAGCAAGCGATGAGGGGAGAACAAGAGATGGAAGGGGGTCAAGGTGAGGGTCCCTCCAAAAAACTGATAATCATCATTATTGTAGGGGGTGTCATCATATTGGGATTATTTGTCTTTTTTCTTACCAGACTATTATAATTTAGATATTTAGATGAAAATTGCCGATTCAATAAAAAGAGCGAGAAAGCAAGGAATGAGCGATGAGCAGATATTGGAAGCTATTATAAAACAAAATCCGTCAAAAGGGTCTTCCTTTAATATGGCTAAAGAGAGAGGGATGACGGCCACCGAGATATTAGATAAGACAATTGAGCAAAATCAACAAGAAGAAAAAAATGTAAAGCAGGCACCTCCTATAGGTGAAGAGTTGCCGGCAACGCCTCCAAAGCCGACGGAAGAATCCAAGCTCTGGGTGCGAATATTTATAACTCTCGGATTGGTCTTTTTTGTATCTCTCTCCTTTACACTTGTTTATAGAACTCTTTTTGTATCTCAGTTGGAGCCGATAGACCCTCAAATTATTCGTGCTGATGTCAATATTCCTGTTGCAAATTATCCAATCGTTAAGCTTTATCCGGAAAGAGATGCGGTAAAGAGACTTGCCGTAACAATGGATGAAGAATATAAGATGTACTTAAGAGAGATTATGAGAGAAGAGAGAGGCGGAGAGATTGTTAGACTTATTGTTGAAGACCAGAAAGACGAAAGAAATGTTCGTATATCTAATTTAGAAGACTTTTTTTCCGCGATTGATGTGACTCCTCCGGAGAATTTCTTTGACGCTATAGGATTAAATAATAAAAATTTTACACTTCTCGTTTATACGGTTGAAACGCCAAACGGGATAGGATTTATTACTGAATTTAATGAAGAAGAGAGAGAAAAAGTAGAGTGGAATATCTTAAAGCCTTGGGAAGAGACGATAGAAGAAGATTTTTCGGACTTCCTGTCCTTCTTAGGAGCCGAAATTCCTGTGACGAGAGAATCGCTTGAGGCTATTGACTATTATTCGGGGGATAGAAATTTTGCAGATGAGATAAGGTATAGAGAAGGGACAGGAAATATGGGAGTCTATTACTCTATATTAAGAGACCGCCTTGTCTTTGCTACAACCATGGAGACTATAAAAACAATTATTGATCGTCATTACGAATTATAAAAATGAACAAAAAAGATAAAGAGACATTAAAAAGAAAGCTGGAAGAAAACAAGAAGTCGCTAGAAGAAAACTTGAAAAAGTTTGCCAAAAAAGACACTCTGCCCGAGGGCGATTGGGACACCGTCTTTCCAAATGTTGAAGGAAGCAGCATGGAAGAGAAGGCGGATGAAGTAGAAGAATATTCATCTCTTATTAAGATAGAGGAGGCGCTAGAGGTAAAGTTAAAAAATATAGATGACGCTTTAAAAAGAATAGAAGACGGCAGTTATGGGAATTGTGAAAAGTGCAACGGAGAGATATCTTATAAAAAGCTTTCCATTATTCCCGAAACGAGAACTTGCAAAAAATGTAGCTAATTTATTGACTTTTTGCTCTTTTTTAGTATTATTTATACTAGTATTCTAGGGCGATTTGCAAAGGTTTGTCTATCTTTAAACTAGATAGAAGGAATGTATCTCTATCTTAGAAAATATATTTATACAAAAAAGATAAAGGACTTTTTTAAAAAGTTTGATTATAAGAAGATAACCCAGAAAGAAGGTGGACTCCTTCTTCTTTTTGTTTTTTATTTTTTTGTAGCGTTTTTCTTTTTTTCTTTAAGTGAAGCAGCTGTAGAGGAGGAGATAAGAGAGGGTTATGATTCTTCTAATAGTATGTTTCTCTCCTTTGCAGATGGAATAGATTATAGCAGAGAAGAAGTTGTATTTATGGACAGAGACTATATCTTCGCAAGCTCTACGCCATATCTTGTGGAGACGAGAGTTTTTGGCTCAATGGGATTATCTCAAGAAAGGGATAGCATATTTTCTTATAGAGTAGAAAAAGGAGATAGTCTGGACAGCGTGGCGAAAAAGTTTGATATTAGCGTAGATACAATAAAATGGGCAAATAACTTAAAGAGTGGCAAAATAGAAGAGGGTGATGAGCTCTTGATACTACCTACGACAGGAGTGATGTATTATGTAGAAAGAGGAGACACTATTGGAGAGATTGCAGAGATGCACAAAGCAAAAGCGGAAGATATAATTGATTTTAATAATATAGATGAAAAGAAGATAATTCCGGGAGATAGACTTATTATTCCCGGAGGAGAGCCTCCCCCACCACCAAAAATTACACCGATTACTCCAAAATCATCACGCACGCCATCTATTACATCAACAGGAGCATTTATTAACCCTGTTCCCGGAGGAATGATTACGCAAGGAGTTCATCCCTATAATGCTGTTGATATCTATAATCCGTGCGGATATCCCGTAGTTGCTTCTGCCTCCGGAGTCGTAACAGAGACGGGAAGAGGAACATGGCCAGCCGGAAACTTTATTAAGATTGACCATGGAACGGTGGTAATACTCTATTCTCACTTGGAAAGAATAATGGTAAGTCCCGGAAACCGAGTCTCCCAAGGACAGCAAGTTGGAACGGTTGGAAATACGGGATATACGGTAGGAAGAACCGGGTGTCATCTACATTTTGATGTGCTTTCTCTTAGACACAGAAATCCTTTTGCGGGTTATCCTGTCGGCTCAAGACCGTAAATTGCAGAGCTTAGGATTTGTATAGAGATAATTCTCTCTCTGTTATTCCGAGCCCTTCGATAAGGTCAGGACAGGCTTGTTGAGAAACCTTTTAAAAACGAGTCATTCCGAGCTTGTCGAGGAATCTCACCAAAAATCCAGTCATTCTGAAGGAGCAAAGCGACTGAAGAATCCCTTGGCATTACAGAAAGATTCTTCGGCTACGCCTCAGAATGACGAGGGGT
>PWII01000013.1 GCA_003561025.1 Candidatus Nealsoniibacteriota bacterium | reverse complement strand
CTCTGTCTTAATAATACAACTGCAAGAACTATAGTAATAATAACTACAAATCCAATAACTCCAAATATGATTTTTTTATTCATAGCTACTAATATTTATAATTTTAATCTTTATCTTCTTCAATTTTTCCTTTTAGTCTCTTTATCTCTTCTTTAAGTTCTATCATTTTTGATTCTCTCCCTACCATTAATTTGGTTAATTTTTCCAGCTCTCTAATCTTTTTTTGCGTCTCCCTTGTTCTTTCTTCTATCTGCTCTTCAAGATTTTCATTCAATCTTCTTAACTCTTTTGTTCTGGCCATTACTTTAATTTCCAGTACTTCTTTCTCTTCCTGCATCGATTTCTGAGCTCTCTCAAGGTCTTTCACCATCTTATTAAAGCTTTCTGCAAGATCTCCAAATTCATCCTTAGATGAGATAGTGGCTCTATTTTTGAAGTCTCCCATCGCAATTCTTCTTGCGACAAAGGATAGATCTTTTAATGGTCTTGTTATCTTTCTTGAAAGATAAAACGATGTCAAAATAATTGGCAAAAGAATAATTAGAGAAAGTGCCAAAAAATCAAATAATGCTTTTCTGAAAAAGACGAGAAGGTCTTCTCTTGATTGTGCCGTTACTACATACCACCTTAAGTCAAATCTATCATTATTATAAGCGATAAAACTTCCAGCAAGTTGTCTGTCATTAAGCTCAAAGTCAAAAACACCTTTTTCTCCCTCCATTCTTTCTTTTAGCAGACTGCTATCATCTATTCTTGCAAAGATATATCTCTCTTTTGGATAAGAGATAATCTCCCCTCTGTCATTAATTAAAAATATCTCTTCTTTTTTGAGCCCAAAATTATTAAAATTTTCTACAAGTCGCTCTATACCAACTTTAGCTATGATAAAAGAAGAAGGGCTTTCTTCTCTGATTAAGGGAATTAGTATAAGAATCCCTTGATTCTCGTTTTCAGCATTGAAGTATTCATCAGAAATAACAATGTCCTTTTTTTCTTCCGCTTGCACTAAAAACTCCTCTATATTTATATCCTCAGAAAATTCTTCTCCAACAAAAAGATCTATCTCTCTATCTCTATCTATTATTGTGATATTTTCAAAAAATAGCTGGTAATAATTGTATGCTTTTTTGAGCTCATCTTCAATCTCTTCAATGCTGGCACTATCAGATAAAAAGACGCTATTTTCAGACAATATATTCGCTTTTTCAATAGAGCCATCTACAAATCTATCAACTTCAACAAAAGCAATTTTATTAACCTTTCCTAAGTTTTCATATATTATCTCAGTTGCATAAGAGTTAAAAAGATGGAACAAGAAAAATCCCCCAATAATGAGTGGAAAAAATCCAACAAGAATCAAGATAAAAACAAGTTTTGTCCTAAATTTCATTTTTACTTCTCCAGGTTAAAAAATGTTTCAAATTTACTAAAAAAAAGACTTAGCTATATAAATATATTACCTTGCATCACCCTAAAAGTAAATAGAGATACTTATTTACCAACTCAATCTAAAGAAGATATAATAAGTCTTACATTTTTCTGCTGTCATATGCCCAGTGAAGAAGTGCCTGTCTTTGTTTTTTTCTGCAAGACAGATCTCCATTCATACAATTCTTCTTAATTTGCCCAATATGACGTCTCATCGCAACCCATCTTTTAATCTGAGTTATATCTTGCTCTATTCTTCTTCCCATGTAGTATCTGCAATACCACTGAAACCAACCTCGCGGATCTTCTTCATAAATCCATCCTTTCTTTATCCAAAAAGAAAGGGGGAGTGATGCGTCTATCTTAAAGTAATTTAGCTCCTTGCTATGTCCACTCTCTCCTTCTGGGTGAAGCTTTGCTTTCTTGAACCACTCTTTTGGAAACTCCTTTTTGCAATCTCTCATATATCTTCCTCCGAAAACCCCGAGCTCAAGCATCTCTTTTGGAGTAAGTTCAGGAGTAAATTCGTCATCAAAATCTTCTCCCACCTGCTTTGTAAGAGTATAAGAGTATCCCTTTTGCATCTTATCGTTTACTATAATTTTTTTTCTTTTCATCAATAAACTTTTAATCAAATATTCTAAGTAGTGCCAATCTTCTAACAATAATTCCTGTTACAAGAAGGATTATAAAAATTATAAATACTATTTTTTGTTTTTTATTCATATTTTTTTAACGCCTCTTCCTCTTCTTTGGTGCCAAACCTATAGGGACTATTTGCAACTATTGAAAGCGGTGCAGGAATTGATTTTGCGATCTCCCATCTATTATTTTTTAGCCCTAAAACATATATCTTGTAGTAATTTTCACTATCTTCTTCCTTTTTATAATTAATGGAAACATAATATACTCTTATTATTCTATAAAGATCTTGATATTCTTCTATATCCATAAATCCTTTGGAAAAATTTACAGAAAGCTCTCTTATGTTAGTTGTCGTGCTCTGGTCAATTAACTTTTCTTTTTCTTTCTCTTCTTTATTATAAAAATCCTTGTTTATGTCTTGGTCAATTACTTCTTTTGGATTATTTGTTAGCTCTATATCACTCCTTTCTGTAGAATCACTGGGAGGACAGAGAACAAGTTTGTCACTACTCTCTCTTTTCAGGCTAAATGTGCCCGCTACAAACATCAAAAAGAAGGAAATTAAAACAATAAAAATCTTTTTCATAAGCCACTTTTATTATATCACAAAAAAGGCAAATTTTTACAAAGTGCCTTCTTAAAAAAAATAATATTTTTTGTTATTCTTCTATTCCTCTTTCTTGCAAGATCTCTTGTATCCTTTTAAGGTCTTCTGTAATCTCTTTCATCTCTTCTCTTATTACATCCGTTTCTCTCTCTTCAATAAGAATGCTTTCTTTAATATCTCCACACTTCAACAATGTTCTGCCAGCAGCATCTTCGTTATGGATATGTCTATATTTACATCTTATATCGCCACTTTCGTAGCTCAACAGATAATTATCTTTATCACTATTTTTGGTATTTCTAATAAAATTTTCTTCCAA
Organism: Candidatus Nealsoniibacteriota bacterium; assembly: GCA_003561025.1. GTDB lineage: Bacteria > Patescibacteriota > Minisyncoccia > Minisyncoccales > PWPS01 > PWHW01. The sequence goes on along the minus strand of PWII01000013.1, from coordinate 5,369 downwards.
ATAAGAGAGTATCTTACTACTACATCCAGAAGATAAGAAGAGTGCTTTTACTTCATTTTCGTCTATAAGGACAGTATCTCTGTTATCTTCTGCACTATCTTTAATCACAACGTCACTTCGTAAAAAGTATTCTTCTCCAAAGATAATTCTATTATTATTGTTTTCGTCCACCCATCTAAAACCTCTCTCATCTTCTTCGCTATGACTTCTTCTAGTTAATATTTCTTCCTCAAGGCAGTAACTATCTATTAACTTTTCCATATCTTCTGTAACGTCTTCATTGTTTTTTTCTTCCACAGCATCTCTTTCATCTTCTCGAAACAGAAATATTATTCCGAAAACCAGAATTAACAGAAAAAAAAGTTTCAAGAGTGCAATTTTAATTCTTTTTTGATTGTTTGCCATTTTTTTAAAATATTTTTAATAAATATACTGCTCCCACTCGCTAATTTCAATAAGCTCTCCTGTATTTGCATTAATTACAATATTTTCCCCGCTTCTAAAAGTCCTGCTATCTCTTAATGTATTTGAAACTGTCCAAACATAATTTTTTATATCCCCAGCATACCAGTGAAAGCTTGTCTCCCACTCTCTAGCTCCTCTCTTTAGTCCTTCTTTTTCGGCTATAGAGAGTGCCTCTTCCTCATCAATAGGAAATTTACATTTTGTAGGACTCTCTACACAGTCCGGAAGTTTTTCCTCTCTCTCTTCTATAATTTCACCTGTTTCAAAAAGAGCAATCTCTATTATTTCACTAATAAAAGGCTTTTCTGGGATTTCAAATAGATAAAATACCAAATAGTGAGGCTTTTGCAAATACTCGCTACAAGAATCTGGATTATTAATACAGAAGGTGTCTTCTTGTTGGTGTCTACTTTTTTCTCTATCTAAAGAGATGTAATTATTAAAAAAATCGGCCCCGACCCGGGATATAATAAATTCTTCTGCATTTTTAATAACAATATCCGGCAAACCTTCTTTTTCAATCTCTATATCCTCGTCTCTTCTTGTCTCCAAGAAAGGCTCTTTTGAAAAAAAGAGAAATGCTCCTCCCACTCCTCCTAATAAAAAAACAGATACTAATATTGCCACAAATATTCTTCTTTTTTTGATTAACATAAGTAATGTTTTTATAAACATCTTCTCTGGTATTATAGCAATTAAAAAATTCAGAGCAAACACTTTGCGTGAGTTCTAGATTAAAATAAAAAAATTTAAATAATAAAACCGATTCAATACTCTGCCTTCTTCACCTTATCCCCCCCCACGTACACCCCGGGGGTGTACGTGGGGAGGGTGTACGTGGGGTCTATAGAACCTACCGCTTTTCTTTGGTATCAGATTCATATTAGTTTATACAAATAAAAAAATTCACTAATATCTAGTGAATTTTGAAAAGGACAACTTATATTGTTATTTTTATCTTTTTAAAAGATTATTAAAAAGATACTTTTTTTAGAACCATCTTTTCCTCCTTTTTTAACTTTTCAATAAAGAGCTCTATTGCCTCTTTTTTGTAATACAATTCAAGCAGGTTTTCAATCTCTCTTCTGTGGGGAAAGTCAAGGTAATTCACAAAATCTTCCGAAAGATAGCTTATCTCTCTATTATATGAAGGAAAGCCATCTATCTCCCCCATAAATGATTTCTCTTTTACGACAAATCCATTCTCTTCCAAAATTTGAAGAAATCCACTCATTATGTCAACCTCCTTTTTTTAAGATGCATAAATAGAGCTTTAATTAATAAAGATAATACAACATTTTAGAAAAAATACAACTATTAATTTGCTTTTTTCTTTCAAATACGGCATTAACTAGAAAGAAAGATATCTATTTAATACAAAACTCTCACTTTTTTAAGTGAGAGTTTTGTGTGTCCTCGCTTTTAGAATAGATTATAGTATTCTAACCTCTACTTTTTGCCTCTTCTCTCCTTCTTCAGCCGTGTGAATAAGCACATATATATTCCCTCTATATTCTTGGTCAAGTATCTCGGCGCTAAAATTGAGATCATATGCTTCTTCGCTAGTATCTGTGCCTTCTAGTTCATACCCTTCTTCTTGAAGAAGGTCTCTTATTTGAGACACATCATCGGGTGTAATAACTCTATCTACGAGATAGGATAGTGCCAAAATATCTCCAGAACTGGTAAGCCTGGTAAGCTTTGGTTCTTTTTCAAAAACTTCACTCAATACCTCTTCAAAAGTTTGGTGCATTACCTCGTTTCTTTCTTGCGTCGGTACTACAATTTCTGCTACTTCATATGGATTTTCATCAATCCGTTCTTCTTCCTCTTCAAAAATAATCTCTTCTTCTAGATATAAATCAATGTCCTCTACCGCATCTTGGCTCATAAAAAGAAAATAAGCTCCTCCAATAATAACAACAAAAACGATAATAGATATTATTATCTTGCTCATAATAATATATAGATTAATAGCAAAAGACCTTTATATCTTAAACTGCTTGGCATACTTCCCAATAATAGGAAGCTCCTTTTTTTCCTTTTTTAATACATTTATTATTCCCATAATAGCAAGGATTATAGTTCCTAAGCTAATAAAAGGAATAAGAAGCCATCCAATGATAGGGACTGCTCCTACAAACATTCCGATTACTGCAACAATAAGAAGGACTAGCCATTGCTTTGCATGATATTGAGCAAATTCGTCTTCTTTAGCAGCAAGAAGAGGAACCAAAACCAAAATACCAAGATAGCTAAGTATAGCAATAGCATTTATTCCCTCAGCGCCATCTTGCTTTTTTTCTTCTTCTTTTTTCTCCTCTTTTTCTTCTTCTTGGGTTTCCTCCTCTACTACTTCTTCTTGATTATTTTTTTCTTCAGACATAATTTATTTAAATTTTAAAAGCGACCTTTTCTTACAGAATAACAGAGTGATAGTGGTAATGTCAAGCAGGTTTTTTTTATAATCCTCAATAAGCAGATAATTATTAAAAAAATTGACAAAAAGCTTTTTTACATTTATAGTGAAAATACCCTACACTTAGAAATCATCACTATGAACAAAAAAGTTTGGTATAGCATTTTCTCAATAGCAATAATAATTAGTGTTGTATTTTTTGGGACCTACTCATATTTTGCAGCAACCAGAACAACCGAAGAAACAAGCTTTATTGTCGGAACCATTGATCTCGACGTACGTAGTGGAAATATACCACTTGAATCTTTTGTGATTGAAAATCTGGGTGGCGATTATACCATGAGTGGTGAAAAAGAGTGGACTGTAAAAAACACAGGAACGCTTCCCGGAAGACTTCTTGTCAGTCTGGATAATTTAGAAAATATTAATGGAGGGTGCAACGATCAGAAAAGAAGAGAGAGGCCAAATTGCGATAACGAAAACTTTGGCTTGTTGGGCAAATATATAACATTAGAGTTATCGCTTGACAATCAAAAAATAGCAACATCCACTTTAGGGGATGAGGATGTCAATATTATTCGAGACCAATGGAGTCAAGTTGACCCTATAATCCTAAAGCCAAATAAAGAAAAAACTCTTAAAATATTCTGGTCAGCCGACCCTGAAGAATATGGCAATGAAATTCAAGCTGATGAGGTTAGGTTTGATATCAGCTTTCGTTTAGTTCAAAGATTAGAGGCAGAATAGATAACAGAATAATCAAAAATTAACTTTTTTCTCTAAAAGAATCTTTTTCTGGCAATCTGCTTATAAAATAAAAAATTTTTGAGAGCTCTATGGTTATTATAATCAGAGCCGGTAAAAGAATTGTTAAATAGAGACCACTTGCTGTCTTAGAAAAGTTCAGTAGATTACCAATCCAAGGAATAATTAAAAAGGCTCTACCAATAACTAGTCGAGGTTTAACTAGCTCCCTATCTTCTAAAATATTTTTATCTCCTTTAGTGAGATACATATTACCGCTAATATCTTTTATTCGATGTGTCACTACAACAATCTCATCGTCAATTTTAGCGTAATAGGATATTATATCTCCTATAGAATAAAAATCTTCTTCCTTAATTACAACAACCGCATGCAGGGGAATGGCTGGCTCCATCGATTCGGAAGTATTGATGAAGCTGGTTATTATGTTGAAGTTTTGGGAAAATATAACAAGTACTCCAATATAAGATAAATATATTATTACAAGAGCCCCGTATCCTATTTTTAAAGCTATTTTTTTCACTGACTTATTATAGCAGTTACCATTCACCGCTAGCAACAACATTGTTTATTTTTCTTTCTGCAAAAATTCCGCCTTCTTCATTGGTGTTTTGACGATATGTTCTGAAATAAAAATCAAACTCACATCTTTTGTTTTTTAAATTCGCATCCGTATTATTAAAACCAATTGCAAAAATCCAGTAATTGTTACCTTCTCCGCTAATTGTCGATTGCAAGGCTAGATCTGAAATTGAACCATTGTAAATTGTCTTGAAGTTTTTGTCTAAAGCTCTTACTTGTAAGTTTTCACAAAAATTATCATCTCCATCAATCCTTATAGTCTTTAGATAATATTTGAAGTCTTGGTCTGTCTCCCCCTTGATTCTAATACCAGCAACATCAACTCCACCCGGAAGAAAACCAAAAGAGCTAAATAGATTATTGGTAATATTATTATTAAAGGTTTTTCTTGTTGAAAAATCAAGAACTATGGCTGTCATTCTGTTTTCAGTAATTGTTCTTTCTGCAAAAATATCAGCATCCGTGTAATTGCTTTGAATTAAAAAAATATATAATAATATTAAGAGCCATGAAAATTTAATTATCTTGTTCCCTAGCATTGATTATTTTTAATAATTGATCAGAGAATAAAATTAGAGAAGGAATTAAAATCATCGCTATCAGTCCATTTGTTGTCTTAGAAAAAGTAACTAAAAATCCAAATCTTGGTAAAACAAAAACGACTTTACCAAGAACATTCTCATAAAAAACTAAATCTCTATCTTCTGCACGATTAGCATCACCTTTTGTGTGATAAGAAGGCAGCCCTTCTTCATCTGCAATTTTAATAATTCGATGTGTAACTATGCGGTCATCGTTATCAATAAAAGTTATAACGTCATTAACAAGATATTCTTCTTGTTCTTGAATAATAATAACGTCACCTGTCATAATGGCAGGTTCCATCGATCCCGACTGAACAACAAAATTTTGATAGTCATAGACAAAATTAAATCTGCCATGCAAAAAATAAAATGCCAAAACAAAAATCACGCCCAAAGAAACAAACTGAAAAGCAACCAAAAAAAACTTTATTGCCTTTAACATAAAAATTATTAATCCGAAAGTGGGGTAATGCTTTAAATCACCCCACTCCGAATATTCAGGTTTTTAAGAAAAACCGAAACCATTAATTAATTATTCTTCTAGTAATTGTGTT
>PWII01000027.1 GCA_003561025.1 Candidatus Nealsoniibacteriota bacterium | reverse complement strand
TTATGGAAAATAGATTTGAGCGATTTGAAGCAAAATATGACAATCAGAGAAATTATGAAATCATATTAGACTATAAGGAGAGTCTTGACATACCAGACCCAAAGAACTTTATGGACACTTATTCTCCAAAAGTTATTGGAGAAGACTTAAATAGACTTAGATTAATAAAAAGGAGCATTAGAGAAGATAGACTTAGTTTAGGGGAGGTAGAAAGAGGTATATTTGATGAAAATAAGAAGAGAGCTAATTGTCTTGAGATATTGTTAGTAGATCAGGTATATGATGGTGATTGGTTTGGCTCAGAAGCGATGGCTATATTATTATCGGAATATGATGATATATTAGGGGGAGTAGATATGGTAGTTGAGTTTGATAAAGAAGAACCGGAAAGAATGGCTCTTGCTGTAGACGCATCAACATCTTCTAATTTTGAGGTTATTGAAGAGAAGATCAGAAAGAATTTAGAAAAATTGAAAAAAAATAAAGCGTTGCAAGAAGTAAAATACTTTGAGTATCAAATAAGAGATGACAAAGGTAATTATTATAAAGGAGAGCTTAAAGACTTAATCCCGGTAGTTGTGGGTGCTGATAAGGAAAATGTAGATAATCTTTTTGAAAGCTTTTCTGAATTAAAATATTTGGAAAAAGAAAATAATGAGAGAAGTAAAGAGAGAAGAGGAGAGATAAGAAGAGAGTTGGCAAAAAATCCAATTCAAGAAACATTTTTGCAAGAGATAAAGCTTCAACTTGAAACATATAAAGAAGTATTGCAAAATGAAAATATAAAGGTTGTTAACTATTGTGATTCTCTCCTAAAAATTATTGATGAAATTATTGAAGAAAAGGAGGTACTTTTAATAGGAGAAAAGAGTGATCAAGTTTTTAATAATATAAGAGAAGTTTGCGATATAATAAAAGAGGAGGGTGATAAGGAATTAAAAAAGAACATAGCTTAAATATAACAAGATTTAGAATAAAAATATGTTTGAAAAAAATTTTGAAGAGGAAAGAGGCGCGATAAAGATAGAATTTGGAGATATAGATGATATTAAGGATTTGCCAAAGGATTTGGAGGTTGGAATAGAGCAAAAAGAGGATGAGCTTGGAATAGAGCTTGGCAGTTTTAGATTTAATTATGAAGAACTAGAAGATTTGATTATAGGGGGTAAGACAAAATTGCTTTTGGCAAAAGAAAAAGGTGATATTGTCGGTTTTATTGCTTATACTAAGGATAAAAGTGGTGATAATGATAATTTTATAGAGATGATGTGGGTTAAAAAAGAGTATCGCTCAACAGGTCTCGCAAGCAATATACTGGAAAAAGCTATAGACGAGATGAGAGATGGAGACATATCTCTCAATCTGAGAGGTGGTTTATTGGCGGGTGGTTTTTTTGGAAAACATGGATTTTTAAAAAATCATACTACAGAAGGAGACAACAAACATACTCTAAAAAGAGAGTAGTTGGGCAAATAAAAAGTATAATATTCCAAAAAAATGAAAATAGAAAATAGATTATTAAAATTTGACACAAAAAAGATATTTGATTTTATCGATTTTACAGAAAAGCTTAAAGTTTTTGTAAAGACTTCAAAGATAAAAGAAGGTATATTAAATATCCAATTAATGCATACTTCTGCAGGGCTGATAATAAATGAAAACGAACCTCTACTCTTGGAAGATATAAAGGAAAAACTTGAAGATAATGCTCCGCAGTCCAAAGATTATAGACATGATGACCTTACAAAAAGAACGGTCAATGTATGCGTTGATGAGTGTAAAAACGGACACTCGCACTGCAACGCTATCTATCTGCCAACCACCATTACTCTAAATATTCTTAATGGGGTATTGCAACTAGGAAGATGGCAAAGCATTTTACTTATTGAACTTGATAGTGCACGTCATAGAACCGTACAACTTCAGGTTATGGGAAATGAATAAAGATACAAAAGAAAAAAATATCGATGAAGAAGATTATATTGATGAAGAGATATTAGAAGAAGACTTTGTGGGTGAGGATCTTTCTTTTTTTAAAAAGACGCCGGTAAAGATATTTTTTGCATTAATTCTCATAATATCATTAATCTATATTTCTACAGGGATTAGAGAGTATTTTTTTTATCGAAGAACGCCTATCAGTGTTCAGTTTCAGCCATCGGGCATGGTGGTAGATGAAGAAGAGATAGTTGTGCCTGTCTCTGTTTTTGTTATAAGAGAGAATAGATTTAAATCAGCTAGGACAGATGAAGAGGTAGATCATATCTTAGAAAACGGATTTAGATTCTTTGAAGAGGCGAATATCAGTTTTAGCACCAGAAGGATTGTTGATCTCTATATAGAGAGTGATAATTTTCTAACAAATCATTCCGCCTTTTTAAAAAGCGTTGATGATTATGATAGGCAAAAGATTAATATTTTTTTAACAGGTCATCTTGATGGAAACAATGGCATCGCTTTTATGGGATTAAATTCGCTAGCGGTAGCCGATTATGTAACAGCGCATGATTATAGGACATTGGCCCATGAGATTGGTCATATTTTGGGGCTTGGACACAGTAATCACCCGGCTTCGGTTATGTATCAAGCGTCATACGGAACAAGGTTTTCTTTAGATGAGATAGAAAAGATGAGGAGGTATGCCAAAGAGATTGAGATAAGCAGATAATTTATATAAAAAATTGACCCCTTTTTATTCAAAAAGGGGTCTTGTTACTTCTTCTGTGATTTGTGACATCGTCTTGTACTTTATACTCATTAAATATCCAATCTCTCTTTTACCTCTTTCATAATATAGATAGTAAAAGTTTTTTCCCATAACGGTGTAGTAGCTGGGTTTCATTAGACCGTGATTTGCTCTCTTTGTAAATACACTGGAAATTAGAAAACAGATATCACCAGCCTTTTTTAAAGGAATGTAGTCTTCTTCTGATTTCATTTGAGAAAAATAATCAATGGCATACCAGCTTTCTGGTGGATTTTGTGCTGTTTCTGAAATCATCTTTGCAATATATTTTCCGCAAAGAAAGTAGTCCGAATCAATGTATTCTCTTTGAAGAAGAATATTATTGATATCATTTTCAATTTTTTGTTGCATCTTTACAAAGGTTGACGGTGATATTAATTCTCTGTCTTCTTTTTTTTCGAAAAGAGAGTTTCGTTTTATCTCTCTAATTAATTCGGAAAGACTCTTGTCTCTTCTTACGGATGGAAAATGATGGATATTTTTCATTTTTTACCCTCCCTATTTTTAAATGTGCAAAACAATATTTATATTTAACATTATTTGTGTCAAAATGTCAAAGTTTTTAAAAATAATCTTTTATGATATTATTAAATTAATAAAAAGATAAAATAAGAAAATGAATAAAATTTTTATAGTATTATTAATTTTTGTTCTTTTAGGAGGAATAACTTTTTTTATTATTAATACAGAAGAGGGGGAAGAAGATAATTATAAAGAAGAGGTAATAGATAATAGTTATATGAATTATACAATCACACTTAAGACAAATAAAGGAGAGATAGTTTTTAAGACATATGCAGAAAGCGCCCCAAATACGGTGGAAAATTTTATTAAGCTTGCAAAAGACAATTTTTATGATAATTTAATTTTTCATAGAGTGATAGATGGTTTTATGATACAGGCAGGTTGTCCGCTTGGGACCGGGACGGGCGGTCCGGGATACACCTTTAATGACGAGATAGATGCCGATGCAGAAATCTATAGGAGAGGTTATCGAGAGGGAGTTGTCGCAATGGCAAATGCCGGACCAAATACGCAAGGAAGCCAATTTTTTATTATGGTTGAAGATAATCCACTTCCGCCAGCGTATACTATTTTTGGAGAAGTTATCTCCGGGCAGAGCATTGCAAATGAGATATCAGAAGTAGAGACAGGGGCAAATGATAAACCAAATGAAGATATTGTTATAAAAGAAGTATTAGTAGAAGAAAGAGATGAATAGAGTAATTATTTATGCATCAATTCACCATAAGAACACAGAAAAAATAGCCTTTTCTATTGCATCCGAGATAGACTCTAAAGCTTTTAACTTTTATGAAGCAAAGAAGGAGGATATAGAGAGAGCTGAACTAGTTGGTTTTGGTTCAGGTGTCTATCTTTCAAGGTTTCATAAGGGACTAATACGATTTGTTGATGAACTACCGGACCAAAAGGGCAAAGAGGCCTTTATATTTTCAACAAGCGGAATGAAGAAAAATTTTATCTTCAATAGAGCTCATATTCATTTTAAAAAAATATTAAAAAAGAAAGGTTTTGAGGTGATAGATGAATTTGACTGTTTGGGGTTTGATACATATGGGCCCATTAAATATATTGGTGGAATAAATAGAGGAAAGCCAAACAGTAATGATATTAAGAGGGCGAAAAATTTTGCAAAATCTCTTCTTTAAATTATAAAATAGAAAGTTTTATGCGAGCTGTTATTCAAAGGGTAGAAAAGGCGGCAGTAATAGTAAAAGAAAATGAAGTAAGTCGAATAGATAGGGGCCTTCTTGTTTTACTCGCGATAGAAGATAGCGATACAGAGGAGAAGATAGAAAAGATGGCAGATAAGATAGAATATCTAAGAGTTTTTGATGACAAAAGTGGAAAAATGAATCTAGCCTTAAAAGATATAGGAGGCTCTCTTTTAATAGTCTCTCAATTTACATTATATGGAGATTGCAAGAAAGGTAATAGGCCAAGCTTTATAAGGTCTGCTAAGCCGGAAAAGGCGAATCTATATTATGAGAAGATGGTGTCTCTTTTGAGGGAAAAAGGTATTCATGTAGAGACCGGGATTTTTGGAGAAATGATGAATATCTCTCTTGTAAATAGTGGACCGGTTACTCTTATTATTGATGTTTGATTTTGCGAAGGTATAAGAATTATTATGCAACCAAAAAGAAAAAAAGTATTTGTTTTAGTTATTTTGCTTCTGGTAAAGGCAGGATTTTTTTTGTTTTATGGAATAAAAGACAATTTTGAGATTGAAATAATTAGAGAAGAAGGAGAAGAAAAAGAGGTAAGGGAAAAAGAAGAAGAGATAAAAGAGGACGCTGCAACAGAAGACGAGAAGAACAAAAATAGAAAAGAAGATATAAGGGTTGAGCTGGACTCAAACATTGCGGGAGTAAGTCGATATAATAGACAAATTCCTGGACAGATAATTGAATGCAGTTATAGTTTGGAGGGAGTTCCTTCTCCAAAAGCAGTTTCATTTAGCCCAGATGGTTTAGAGATTTGGGCAACATCTTTAATGAATAAAGAGAGAGGTCTTTTTATATTTAATGCGAAGACAGGAAAGCTTAAAGAAAATGTCTACTTGGATAATGGTGGGGGAGTGGAAATTGTTTTTAATAGAGATGGCAGCAAAGGGTATGTGAGTCAGATGGAGACAGGAACAATCTTTGAGATTGACACAGAGTCAAAGAAAATTTTGAGAAGACTAAGAACAGAAAGTATATGGACAAAAGTGGTTGTACTTTCGAATGATGAGCGCTTGCTTTTTGCATCAAACTGGTCTGGAAACGATGTCTCTGTAATTGATCTTGATTCCGGAGTATTGCTTTATAATATTCCGACCGTTGAGACGCCGAGAGGAATTTATGTAACAGAAGATGGGAATAGTCTTTATGTTGCAGGGTTTAAAAATGGAGAGATAGAGGTAATAGATCTTAATACAAAAAAGAGCAGAATTATATATAGAAATGGAGGTGCGATGAGAGATATCGTGGGAGATGAAGAGAGTGGATATCTCTATATTTCTGATATGGCAAATGCCTCTATTTATCGTGTAAATATTGAAAAAGAAAAGGTAGAAAAGTTTGTTGACACTGATCAAAATCCGAATACAATTGAACTTACAAAAGAAAATAAAGTGTTAATTGTTTCAAACAGAGGTATAAATAATAGAGAGAGCTATTATCTTCCGGGTCCTGAGTGGGGAACATTACAATTTTTTAACATTAAAAACGGAGAAATACTTGATGCTGTTGTTGGCGGAAATCAGCCAACAGGGCTCTCTGTTTATCAAGATAGTTTTATCTATTCAAATTTTTTGGATGGAAGTATTGTAATTTGTGATATACCATCATATGAAGATCTTATAGCAGGGGGCGGTGGAGCAAGTCATTTTTATAAAGATTTTATAGAAAAATAATTTACAAAAATGTTTGAATTTGCATCATTTTTTATTGTCTTATTAACTGCTCTTGTCTTTTCCAGGGTTTTTAGGAGCTTTCATGTTCCATGGATAATTGCACTTATTGTGGGCGGAATGGTGATTGGGCCTCACGGATTAAAGATTGTTATTCCGGATACGACACTGGAATTTTTAAAGAATCTCGGATTAATTTTTTTGATGTTTATGGCGGGATTAAAGACTCGTCTTTCCGGAATACGCTTTGTATTTAAAGAGACACTCCTTATATCTATTATTGGAGGAGGAATATCGTTTCTAACCGGACTTTCTGTGGCTCTTTTTTTTGGTTATGATATTTCGGTAGCAATACTTATTGGAATAATTTTTATCTCTTCATCTGTTGCTGTTCTTGTCCCTTCTTTAGAAAAGAGAGGGTTGCTCTACTCTAAAATCGGTAAAACTGTTATCTCTTCTATTGTAATTCAAGATATAGCAAGTCTTGTTTTTTTAGCAATCGCCTTGCAGTATCTTTTTTCCGTAACCCAGCTTCCTTTTCCAATTTTTGCAGTCTTATTTTTTGTTATTCTGCTTGTCGTTGTAGTTGTAAAATGGGGAATTCCGCGACTTAGAAAGATACTTTCTCATAATAATGAGGGAGAAAAAGATATTTTTGAAAAGGATCTTCGTATAATCTTTATAATCCTAATCGGGATGGTTTTAATTTCCGAAGCCATTGGGCTTCACTCAATTGTAGGAGCCTTCCTTGCAGGAATTGTCTTGTCAGAGGCGATTACCAGCAATGTTTTAAAAGAAAAAATACATGTCTTGGCATACGGCCTCTTTATTCCAATATTTTTTGTAGTTCTTGGAACACAAACAGACCTTACTGTTTTTGCAAAGGCACAATATGCTTTAATTTTGCTTTCCGCGATTGTTATTGCATCGATATTATCTAAATTTTTGGGGATGTTTTTTGCTTCTAGGGTTGCAGGATTTAATTCTTCTCAGGCAGCATTTATCGGCTCAAGCGGAATACCGCAGCTTTCAACCACACTTGCTGTTGTTGCGGTTGGACAACAGCTTGAAATATTGGATGCAAATATAGTGACGGCACTAGTTTTTCTTAGTATTATAACTACTTTTGCTGGACCTCTTTTGTCAAAATATACTTTTCAAAAATTAAAAGAAAAGCAGAGCAAGAATGAGCTAGCGATGTATTTTTCTGAAGAAGTTGCTCGTGAATTCGCAAAACATGAGCAAAATGAAAGAAATTTTGAAGTTGCTGAGATTGTTGACCTAGTATTGATGCAAGAAACAGAGAAGATGAAAGAACCTTTGCATGTTGCAGAGCTCGGTGGTGGAGCACATCCGGACAGATATCATCAATTTTTTAAAAAGCTTCTTAAGAAACCACAAGGAAAATTTGATTGGGTAGATGTATCACCTTTTATGCTAAAATTTGCAAAGGAATATATTTCAACGGAAGAATATAAGGAGCGACTAGACATTATCTCTTTTGTAGAAAAAGATGTAATGGATTATCTTGATAATCTTGCAGATGAGAGTCTAGATGTGGCAATTATGAAATATGTAATTGATCATATAGATAACTTAGATGAATTATTTAGCCTCTTGTCGCTAAAACTACAAAAGGGAGGTCTTTTTGTAGCAACAATATCAATAAGTCCATACTTGCAAAAACATTCAACAAATGTAGAGTATTTTTACAGAGGAGAAGAAATTCCCAAAGAAGAGGCGAAGGAGTTGAAGGATGGTGACTATTATACAATTAAATTTTTCAAGGAATCAAATAACCCAAAAGCGGGATATATTGAAGGAGCAGAGACTGTAAAGTATTTTCATTCAAAAGAAAAGATTGAGAGAATTGCCAAGAAGTTTGACTTTGATTTTTTTGTAGGAGATTGGAGAGATATTGTAAAGAAAGATAAAAAAGACATTGAGCAGGAGTTATTAATATTAAGAAAAAGATAATTATAATTAAAAAATGGAAAACGAAGAGTTGTTAAAAAAACTAGATGAGCAGGGAAAAAAATTAGAAAAAATTTATTCTTCCGTAGAAAAAACAAGAAAATATATTTTCTACACAATTGTTATGACAATATTTTTTCTCTTACTACCCGTAATTGGGTTAGTTTTTCTTATTCCTCGATTAATTGGATTATATACTGAGATACTTAGCTTTTAGCATTTGTTTTTTATATATTCTGTGTTAGTATGAGATTTGAAAAGGGTTAATTATTAAATTAAGTTTAGAATTATGAAAAAAACAATTAAAAATCTTGCAATGGCGTTTATTGGAGAGAGTCAGGCACGAAATCGCTATGACTTTTACGCGAAACAGGCTAAAAAAGAAGGGTTTGTACAAATTGGCAATATCTTTGCCGAAACTGCAAATCAAGAGAGTCAGCATGCCAAGTGGATTATGCGGATGATTAATCAATTAAAAGAAAAGGGAGGTGAGAGCGACATTAATTTGGAAGAGATTGAAGTTTCAGCAGGATGTCCTACTGTCTTTGGAGAGACAATTGAAAATCTAAAATCGGCAATAGAGGGAGAAAATCATGAACACTCATCAATGTATCCGGAATTTGCCTCTACTGCAGAAGAAGAAGGATACTCAGATATTGCTGCAAGATTAAGAGCTAT
>PWII01000051.1 GCA_003561025.1 Candidatus Nealsoniibacteriota bacterium | reverse complement strand
TGAGGCGTTTCTATCAACACCAAGAATTTTGTAATAATCTTCCATACCTACTTACAGAATAAAAATCTTTGCCCTTCTAGCAAGAAGAGCAAAGATAATTTTTATTTTTAAATCTATTTTGTCTTGTCACTGTCTTCTTCTTTATTGTCTTCCTCTTTCCCGTCTTTTTCGCCTTCATTGCTTTCTTCATATTCTCCTTCTTGTTCTTTTTCTTTTGATTCTTCACTACTACTCTGAGCACCTTCTTTTGTGGCTTCTTCATGAATCATCTTTCCAATTTCTTGAGATATTTTGCTCAAGTTTTCTATTTTTTTCTTTATCTCTTCTGCATCATCTTTTTCTTGTGACTCCTTCAATTCTTTAATCTTTTCTCCCAGTTCTTTTTTCTTCTCGTCTGAAATTTTATCACCTGCATCTTTTAACATCTTCTCCGAACTATAAACTATCTGGTCGGCCTGATTCTTGATATCAATAATTTCTGATTGCTTTTTATCTTCTTCAGCATGTTGTTCTGCCTCTTTTTTCATTCTCTCAACCTCTTCATCCGAAATACCACATGTTCCTTCTATTCTAATTGATTGTGACTTGTTTGTGCTCTTATCTTTTGCGGAGACATTGAGAATTCCATTTGCGTCAATATCAAAGCTTACTTCAATTTGAGGAACTCCACGAGGCGCGGGAGGGATTCCGTCTAAAATAAATTGGCCGAGTGACTTATTGTCAGTTGACATTGGTCTCTCTCCTTGCAAGACATGAATCTGTACAGAGTTTTGATTATCTACTGCAGTAGAAAATACCTCGGTCTTTTGAGTGGGAATTGTCGTATTTTTTTCAATAAGAACCGTGTTTTTACCTCCTAATGTCTCAATTCCCAAAGATAATGGGATAACATCTAGGAGTAAGACATCCTTAACATCACCACCCATAATCCCCCCCTGAATAGCTGCACCGATAGCAACAACCTCATCAGGATTAATCTCTTTATTGGACTCTCTTTTAAATAAATCTTTCACTCTTTCTTGAATTTTTGGCATTCTTGTCTGACCACCAACAAGAACAACCTCTTCAATATCTTCTATTTTGATATTTGAGTCCTCTACTACTTTTTTTGCAAGATCAATAGATCTTTCAACCAGATCTTCAACAAGTGATTCTAGCTTAGCTCTTGTCAGGGTATAGTTGAGATGTTTTGGCCCAGACTCATCAGAAGTGATAAAAGGAATATTAATTTCAGCCTGCGTGGTTGTGGAAAGTTCTTTTTTTGTTTTTTCAGCCTCTTCTTTTAGCCTTTGCAGTGCAAGTGGATCTTTTGACAGATCTATTCCGTTATCATTGTTAAAGCTTTCAACAAGCCATTCGACAATTCGATTATCAAAGTCTTCACCACCCAAATAACTGTCACCACCCGTTCCTTTTACTTCAATGGTATCGTCACCAACATCTAGAATTGAGATATCAAATGTTCCTCCTCCAAAATCATAGACAACTATCTGTTGATCTTTCTTTTTGCTGAGGCCGTATGCAAGAGCCGCGGCAGTAGGCTCGTTTATTACACGACGAACATTAAAACCTGCAATTTCTCCGGCAACTTTTGTCTCTTTTCTTTGTGCGTCATCAAAATATGCCGGGCATGTGATAATTACATCGGTTATTGTTTCTCCTATCTTAGATTCAGCATCTTTTTTTAACTTTTGTAAAATCATTGCCGATATTTCTGCCGGCTTGTGCCACTTTTCACCAAGCTTTATCTCTACTCCATCACCACCTTCTTCCTTTCTGATTTCATAAGGAAGATTTTCTTTTTCTTTTTGTACTTCCGGATCGGAAAACCTTCTTCCTATAAGGCGCTTAGTTGCGAAGACGGTATTTTTCGGATTTGTGACTTGTTGTCTTCTTGCGATAGTTCCCACCAACCTCTCCCCTTTTTTGCTCATAGCCACAACAGAAGGTGTTGTTCTTGAGCCTTCTTTATTTTCTATTATTTTTGACTCCCCGCTTTCAACAATTGCCATTGCGGAAAAAGTTGTACCTAAGTCTATTCCTAGTATTTTTGTCATTTTTCTGTAAGTATTGGGCTTTATTTATCTCTACCCAAAACTTTATTAAATTATTTATTTATTTATTAACCTTTACTTTTGCCGGACGGATAACATTATTATTCATTATGTATCCTTTTTCAAGTTCTTCAACGACTATTCCACTTTTTTTATCTTTTTCCTCTATGACTTCAATCGCATCGTGGTAATAAGGGTCAAACTCTTTATTGACCGTTTCTATCTCCATAACCCCGACGCTTTTTAAAAAGTCTTCAAGTTGTTCCATAATTTTTAAAAAACCGGAATAGATCTCTTCTGTGTTAGATTTATCCCCTTCTTTTTTAACCTCATTTTGCGCTCTTCTGAAGTTATCCAAAATAGGTAAGATTTTTAGAACAAAGCCTTCTCTTTCCTTTTGAATCCTTGTTTCAACTCTATTTAGCTCTTCTTTCTTGTAATTGATAAAGTCGGCCTTACATCTCTTCCATCCATCCAGATATTCGTTTCGTTCTTTTTTGTATTTTTTATAGCCGGATATCAATTTTTTAATCTTCTCTTTATCTTTCATTATTATTTTTTAATAGCTTTATAATTGATTCTACTAACAGAATATTTTTATCATACGGCATTCTCTTTGGCCCAATAATTGCCAAAAGACCTTTTTTTCTTGATATAGAGCACGGAGAAAGAAGGATACTAAATCCGTGCTGTTTTGAAAAAGGAGACTCACTGCCGATAATAATTTGAACATTGTCTTCCTTTTTTTGCCCCAGAAAAGAGTCGATATTTTCTTCAAAATCGCTTACCATTGTCGTAAATTCGTGAATTTTTGCAATATCAATGAATTCAGGATCTTGCAAAACTTCTTTCCACCCCTCTTTATAGAGAAGATTTTCTTTTGGAAAGTAGGATACGGTAAGACTGGAAGAGGTTTGTGCTAAAAATCTGGTAAACTCCCTTATAAAATGAACACGTCCATCAATCTCCTTTTTCATTTGAACTATCTCTTTTACTATTCTTTTTTCAAGCTCTTTTGTTTGGCTTTCCGATAGTAGGTTTACGAAAAAGCGATAACCTTTGTCAGTCGGAACTCTTCCCGATGAAGTGTGTGGTTGAAATAGATATTTCTTCTCAATAAGCTCAAACATCTCGTTTCTGATTGTTGCCGGAGAGACTCCCAAATCATACTTCTCTTCAATAAATTTGGAGCTAATAGGAGATGCGTGATAGATATATTCCCTAATCACAATCTCCAAAATTTTGGACTGTCTCTTGGTTAAATCTTCCATATCTTTTTAACCATATCCCTAATAATAGAAAATTAGCAAACCTTTGTCAAGAGTGCTAATTTTTTGCTTCTCTACTTGTAGAATATTCTGTCTTCAAAGCGGAGATCAATATATTCTAATTTTTCGTCCAGCTTCACCTCCTCCTTTTTCAAAAATGCCTTGAGTTTAGAAAGATTACCATCTATATCTTCGCGCAAAAGATATAGTTCAAAGCCATTTAGAAGAGAGACCTTAATTTTGGTGGGAGAAGATATCTTAATATAATCTATCTTTAGGCCCGCTCCATTTAGCTCTTTTTTGATTAAAAAGAAGTTTTCTATCATTTTGGCATTTGTAATTTTTTTGTCTTTTGGCAGAGTGTAGTAGGTTGTAAAGATGAGAAAATCCTTTTCTAACACCTCTGCTCTCTTAAAAACAAAACCAACTTTGCCTACATAAAAACAGCTCTCTTTTGATTTGTCCTTGCACCAGTACATAATTGGCTCTCTTTCACTTGTCTCCACAACTAGTGTCGCAGGAAAAGATCTTCTAATCTTGATATCTTCAACCGTTAAAGTCTCTTTTAATATTCCTTCTTCAATTTTTTCAGGCGAAATAAGAAAGATGCTTTTTGTTGTAAAAAGTGAGATATTTTGTGTAATGTTTTTTTTGATATATTCTTCTAAAGAATCTCTGTTTAGACCTTCTGTCTCCTCAATTGTGATTGACTCAATTTGAAAAAATGGAAAAAAGATAAAAAAATAAGCCGACAATGAGATAAGAATAATTAAAAATAAAAAACCTGAAAATATATTGTTTTCCAATATAGATTTTTTTTTCCTAACAGACCTTCTTTTTCTTATTGTGTTTTTTTTCATCTTGTTTAGTATATTTACTCCTTCAATTTCCAAAAATCCGTCTGTCTAACAAGAAGCTCACTTGCTCTTTCAACATCCTGCATAATCGCAAAAACAATTTTTTCTGTTCTTACACCTTGCGAACCTTTTATTAAAATAACATCTCCCCTATCAATTATCTTCTTTAATTGAGGAATTACATCAATTGATTTTTTGTAGGTAGCTATCTTTTTTTCTTCCATTCCACTTTTTATTGCCCCATCCTTTACTTTGCTTGCCCACTTACCGACTGATATCAGATAATCAGATGACAAAGCGGCAATTTCCCCAACTCTTTGATGTTCTCTTTCTGAAAAGTCGCCAAGCTCTAGCATGTCTCCAATAACCGCTATCTTCCGCCTTCCTTCTATCTCTTTTAGTGCAGAGAGAGCCGCTGTCATTGAAGATGGTGAGGTATTGTAACTTCCATCTAAAATCAAGCTCTCTTTTATTCCTATAAGAGGATACATCCTGCCCTTACTGGGACGTATCTTTTCAATCATTTTAATAATTTTTTCTTCGTCAATCTCTAGCGATACTCCAACAGCAAAAACTGCTGCTGCAATATAGGCAAAAGAATCACCTATACACATTGGAAGAAATAGTGGGAAATCTCTTTTTTTATAGCTCAAGACAAGAGAAGATCCTTTTGCAGAGACTACTCTGAATTCCTTAATTTTTACCGTCGCATCACTGCTAAAACCAAAAGTTATCTTATTTGCATCTGTTTTTATACTATTGATACTATTGTCATCAGCGTTTAGAATTGCAAAACCATCTTTTGATAGAGCTTTTATCAGCTCACTTTTTTCCTTTACAAGCTCTTCTTTGTTTTTATAGAATTCGATATGTACCGGAGCTTCTCCTATCGCCGTTAAGATTGCGATATCCGGTTTTATGAAATTTGCCAAGTATTTTATGTCTCCCGGTTTATCCGCTGCGATCTCTGTTACGATAATTTCAGGATAATCCTCATCTCTTTTAATAAGGAGATAAAGTCCTCCAAGAAGAATAAGAATCCATTCCAATGGGTTTTCTCCGGGCTTATCTTTTTTTAAAAAAACAAGAGGTGCTCCAATCTCTGTATTAAAATTTCCCTCACTTTTTCTTATCTTTTTATAGTCAGAATAAGAGCTAAAAATAGCATCCTTTGTCGATGTTTTACCGACACTTCCGGTAACGGCAATAATAAGCGGTCTATATTTTTTAATTATCGCCTTGGTTAATATTTTTAATAAAAACTGGTATATCTTTTTCATTATCTATCTCTTAAATAGTTTTACTAAAAGAAGGTAGAGCCGATATTTATTTATTTGTATAGGTAAGTCAACTGCATTTGGATATAATATATCTTCTCCCCCAAAACCTTTTTTAAATGTAGTTACACCGGGGAATTTTTTTCTATCTATTCCCCACAAGTCATATCTTAGACATCCTCTTCTTTTTGCCTCATTAATAGATTCAAAGATGAGGTAACTTGTTGCATTTAACCTCCTATCCATTATTGAAGATGCCGAGTGTAGATAAAAGGCGGTTTTTCCAAAAAAAAGAATAATTGATGCTGATATTACCTTATCTCTCTTTCTTGCAACAAAAAGAGTGCTATCTGTTTTATCTAGTAGCTCTTTAAAATATTTTTTGTTATAGCTGTTAAATTGTTGTCTTTCTGTAGTCTCTTTAATAAGATTAAAGAAGATGTCACAATCCTTGCTTTTTTCAACAATAATCCCGTTCTTTTTAGCATTTCGTACATTATAACGTGTACTTTTCCTAAAATTCATTAAAATATCATCCATCTCCTTATCAATATCGATAACTGATGTTTCTTGAGGTTGAACTCTACGCAGAGCCTTTTTTCCGATAGATATATCTCTTTCGGGCTCTACTTTAATAAAAAAAGAATTGCTATCTATTTTTTTGGCAACATTATTTATCAATTTTTCTCTTAGCTCTCTCTTTTCTGCAATTGGACCATGTGGGATATATAGATATTTTTGAAATAATCTCTTTTCTTCAAAGAGCTGACATGCACCTATAATTTTATTCTCTTTATCCCGAATACAGACTCGCCAGACACCTTGATAGCTTTTTTTAAATTCTCCCCAATCAAAAGACTGCAAAAAACTATTACTATTTTTTTCTACGAACTCATCCCACTCTCCCTTTGAGTTATTATCTAAAAACTCCATTATCTTTTTCTCTTAGCTGGAATTTTTGTAAATGGTAGATACTTATGAAGAATTTTTGGAACCTTTACGCTACCGTCTTCTTGTTGATAATTTTCAAGAAGAGCAATTAAAATTCTTGGAGAAGCAATCACTGTATTGTTTAGTGCATAAACAAATCTTTTCTCTCCATTACTCTTTTTATATCTGATATTTAATCTCCTTGATTGCCAATCGGTTAGATTTGAATCGGAATGAGTTTCTCCATAAGACTTTCGTGAAGGCATCCATGTTTCGATATCATACATCTTGTATTTTCCCGCACCCATATCACCCGTACATATCTGCAAAACTCTATAAGGGAGTTCCAGTTCTTGTAGAATTTCTTCGGATATTTTTTTCATCTCTTCAAGCCAAAAATTTGATTCTTCTATGTCGTCTTTACAGAGAACAACTTGCTCTACTTTCATAAATTCACGAAGTCGATAGAGCCCCTTGGTATCTTTCCCATAACTCCCTACCTCGGATCTATAGCACTGAGAGAAGGCGCAAACTTTTTTGGGGAGATCCTTTTCTTCAATCAAGTTATCTGCAAAATATGCAAGAAGCGATGGCTCCGATGTTCCTCCAAGATATAATTTTTCTTTAACATTACTGCCATCTGCAAGTTTTCCGGGATTTGCAATCTGATAAATCTCTTCTTTTCCAAAAGGAAAATGACCACTCCCAATTAGTGCAAAATCTCTTATAATTGTTGGAGGAATCAAAAAATCAAAGTCCTTTTCCTTCATTTTAAGAATTGAGTGCCAGAGAAGCGCCATAGCTAAAAATGATGCCTCATTTTTTAAGTAATAGCCACGAAAACCGCTTGTCTTAACACCACGCTCAAAGTCGATAATATCTAGGTCATTCCCGAGCTCTATATGGCTTTTTGCATTAAATTTAAAGCTTGGAGGATTTCCCCACTTAAAAGTTTCAACATTATCATCTTCACTAGAACCAACTGGAGTATCTTTTGAGTATATATTCGGAGTTAAGAGAATTAATCTATTATATTCTTCTTCAATAGTCTTAAGCTTCGGCAAAATCTCCTTTATTTTTTTCTTTAATTCCTTTGCTTTATCAATATCATTCTTTGTTAATTTATTTTGTTGAGATTTTAGCTTCTCTTTTTCTTGAATTAATTCTCTTCTCCTTTTGTCTAAAAAAAGAAGACGGTCAAGGTCAAGTTGAATATTCTTATCATCAATTATCTTTCTTACAAGATCTCTATTTTCTCTTATAAATTTGATATCTAACATTATTTTTTCCTTATTTTTTTATAGCTCTAGCTCTTTGCTAATTTCTTGCATTGAAAGAAGTCCAATCTCAATAAATTTATCAAGTTCAAGCCCTATCTCACTGCAACACTTTATTGTCTCTCTATCAGCCCCTCGTGCAAAAGATTTTTCCTTAAATCTCTTTATAACCGAATCAGTAGTTAAGTCATTTATCTTCTTACTTGGAATAATTAGTGCTGAAGCTACAATAAGTCCTGTTAACGGGTCTGCCGCATGAATCGCCTTTTCAAGGTCTGTTTCCCTCTTTTTCCCCGTAGCCTTGTTGTGAGCCAAGGCAGCATCAATAACTTTTTTAGAAACACCCTCTTTTTCTAATATCTCAGCACCCTTTTTGCCATGCTCTTCCGGATTATTCCTATAATCGACAATCTCCATGTCGATATCATGAAGGAGTCCGGCAAGACCCCAGAGCTCTTCGTCTTCATCAAATCTTTTTGCTAGAGCTCTCATTACCGCTTCAACTGCAAGCATATGTTTGATGCTATTTCTGTTTTTTACATGCTTTTTTATGAGGTTTATCGCTTGTTCTCTTTTCATTTTTTTTTCTTTTTTCTCTCTTTTTTTTCTTCACTTTTTGGTCTCATTGTTGGAAACATAATTACTTCACGCAAGCTGTGCGAATCAGTAAAAAGTGCAGTTATTCTGTCTATTCCCATACCAAATCCGGCAGTTGGTGGCATACCATACTCTAAAGCATCGATAAAATCTTGATCCATTCTTTGTGCCTCCTCCATCCCCTCTTCAAAATATTTTTCTTGTTCTTGAAAAATATCCTTTTGCAAGACAGGGTCGTTGAGCTCCGAATAGGCATTTATTACCTCCCATCCACCTGCAACAACAAGTTGAAAAGAGGCAAGCTTTGAGGGGTTATCATCAAGTGGTTTTGCAAGAGGCTTTGAGTCAGCCGGATGGTGAATTACAAAAGTCGGCTCCCAAATTTTTGGTCTACAATGTTTTTTATAAATTTCATCAATAATTTTTGCTTTACTTAAGCTCTTATCGACATCAACACCTATCTTTTTGGCTTCTTTATAGAGAGCTTCTCTATTTAATTCGTTAATATCTAGTTTTGTATTCCTCTTTATTAGATCTTCGTATTCAACTCTTGGCCAAGGAGTTTTAAAATCAATCTCTTTTCCTTCGTAAATAATCTTTGTACCACCAAAAATATTTTTTACCATAAAGGAGAACATCTCTTCTGTCAGCTTCATAAGTTTTTTATAGTCGCTGTAAGCCCAATAAAATTCAAGCATTGTAAAGTCAGGATTATGCATTCGTCCCACTCCTTCGTTTCGGAAGACTCTTCCAATTTCATAAACTTTCTCAAAACCTCCGACAATTAGACGTTTTAAATCGAGCTCCAAAGAGATTCTGAGGTAAGTCTCGATATCAAATGCATTAATCTTTGTCTTAAATGGTTTTGCTTCGGCACCACCATAGATATTTTGAAACACTGAAGTCTCTACCTCTATAAAATCTTTACTATCTAAAAATTGACGAATTAATCGAATGATTTTTGCTTTCGTTTCAAAGTTTTTCTT
>PWII01000069.1 GCA_003561025.1 Candidatus Nealsoniibacteriota bacterium | reverse complement strand
GTGCATGAAGAGAGAAGATGCCCTGCCCCGATGGCGCCCAGAACACCTAATGCAGCAGCACCTTCGATAAATTCGCGCCTGCTCCTGGATTTTGGTTTTTGTTTCATATTGACTTGTTTTTTGTATTTTGTTTTAACTTAAATATCAAATTGAAATTTTAGCTCCGGAATTCACCCGGTTTTTTGAACAAAAGCTATTCAAAGTGGCCAATTTGGTTTAACTCCACACGTGAATACCTTGTATCCTTTGTCCATTTGGCACAAATGCCACTTGATTTACTTGTTTTTGAGCTACTTGAACGTACCTCGCCCATACACCCTAATATTGGTTCTCATATCTGCCTCCTTTCTTTGTTTTTAGGCCACCTCGATGAGCCTGTCAAGCTCTTCCCAGACGGCTTTATAAAAATGATGTTCATACATCTTAAGTTCTGTCCTATGCCCACTCCGGGTTATCTTTGCAGTAACTGAAATAAACCAGTCAGCTTGAGTTCTGCTGAGAGAAGATGCAACATCAACTCATTGAAATGAGGCTTCAACAACTTTTGATTGGCCGTTTAATTTTTTCTTTGTATTTTTCATCTGATAAGTGATGTTTTTTTATTTTACTTTTTTAAGTTACAGATATCATCTGGGAACCAGATCTGCAACAATTGTATCGTCATTACTATATACTTCTCCCAAAAATATCAATGTTATAGGGGCTACCACCAATTTAATGACCGGTGGCAGCCCTATAACTATGATATACAACCTCTTAAATTGAAGCAAAGCTTATTCATTGTGGTGAATTTCAACCTTAAAAATATGTAACCCCAGATATATCAAAACTGTAATAATTAATAATTAGGGTTTTGACCGATATTCGGATTAACCTCGTACTCCTCCTGAGGTATTGGCCAGAGGTAATCCCTGTCGGATCTGTGCTGGCGTGTCAGCCCCCTGTTAAAAACTCTCCATTCACCACTTCCTTCATCTCTAAACCACATTCCTTCAACCAGTCCGGTCTTATCTTCGCCAATTCTCCAGCGATTCATATCGTGGATGCGAATTCCTTCCCAGGGAAATTCAATCGTGCGCTCCCTGCGAAGTATTTGCCTGAGTTCACCCTGAGTCTTATCAGGCGTAATAGGCGGCATATCAACGGTCGGACGCTGGCGGACTTCATTTATTGCATCGTAAACTGACTGGTCAATCTCATTCAGCTCTATTTTTGCTTCGGCATACATGAGAAGGACATCAGCATACCGTATAAGAATAAAATTTATTGTTGAATTTGATGGGTTAGCTCCATCGCTCTCAAAGTCAATCCATTTTGCAACATTAAAACCGTACTGGTTCGTAAACTCTGTACTTCCCACTGCGTCCTGTGTAGGACTACTGGGCCAGGAGTTGAATGGCACTCCATTTGGCAGGGTTGAACCGGTATAATACACATTATACCCCCAACGGGGATCAAGTCCTTCATACATGTATGAATCTGGATAAGTATCAGGATCCTCAGGCTCGATCCGTTCATGGTACAATTTCAGATGCCGGATCGGGTCAATTGCCGAACCACCGCCAAGTGTTGGAGAGGACCTGCCAAAGGGATTATGTGTGCTATATCCTATTGCATATTGCCGGTCAAAAATTATCTCACTGGAGTTCTGACCTTCATACCAGAAAAGTTTCTGGTAGTCGGGGTATAATTCATAAATCCCCAGATCAATTACCTCTTTTGCAGCATTACGTGCTATAGCCCACCTTTCATTACGCAACGCCACCCTTGTTTTCAATGCCAGTGCAGCGCCGTGAGTAGCCCGGCCTACGTCACTTCCACTATAACTTAAAGGAAGGCTGTTGTTGCTGGTGATATCATCCAGTTCATTAATGATAAAATCAACAACAATATCCTTATCAGTCCGGCTGGGTTGTTCTCCCACTTTTAATGGTGCAGTTATAAGTGGAACATCACCCCAGAAGCTGGTAAGCTGGGTCAGGTAATAGGCACGCAGGAAACGGGCCTCAGATTTAAGCCTTTCAAGATAAGCCGGCCTGCCTTCTTCAATCCGGTCTATATTGTTGATCGGATCATTTGCTTTTCTCATTCCCCTCCAATATTGCCTCCAGTAATTTCTGATAGCGGTATTTGTGGGGTCGATCGTACCAACGGCAACATCATACAGAGTCTGTGGGCCTGAGGGAGCATGCATTGCAATATCTGTAACTGCATCCAACTGTACCATTCCGAAATTGTCCAGTTCACGATAGGCAGAATTTACAGCCAGTTCCGCATCTCTTTCACTTGTCCAGAAAATCGCTTCAGAAACCGTACCGGTGGGTATAAGATCCAATCCTTTATCACAGCGTGTAAGACCGAAAATACATAATAATATAAATAAGCTAATTTTATATTTCATAATAACCTCCTTGTTTATTTTAATTAAAATGCAACATTCAGACCTGCGCTGAAGACTTTTGAATGCGGGAAGAACTGGCTCCTGCCTCGCGGAGTTTCAGGATCAAACAGCTCTGTCGGTGAAAAAGTCAATATATTTTCACCTGCTACATAAACCCGCAGACGGGAAATATATGCCCGTGGTCTGAAAGTATATCCAAGTTGGATGTTTTTAAGCCTTATATATCTTGTATCCTGGAGCCAGAAATCGGTTTCCAGCAGATTCCAACTGTTACCTGCTGTAACAATTGGCCAGCTTCCGTTAGGATTCCTTTGCGGATGGAAAGCTTCCCTTGCCATTATTGCAGGAATAAAGTTCTGCCAGTTCGGCCCTTCATGGAGTGCTCCGTCAAGAGTATGATACTGCTGCAAAACACCTTGCCAGAACATCTGGAAATCCCATGCACCATAACTTGCCCTGGCGGAAATACCAAACTCGTACCTTGGATCTTCATTACCCATTATAATCTGGTCCCCATCCGGATAGAGAGCCTGTGTTATTACCCCGTCGCCGTTAAGATCCTCGTAAATAATATCACCTATACCTGCCCTGGGGTTAACAGTTACAGGATATCTATCAATATCTTCCTCGCTGCGATAGATACCCGGCGATTGCAGACCTCTTAACGAATTCATGGAATATCCTTCTTGCCACACTGTAAATTTGTCGGGAAAATAGGGACCGGTACCTTTCAGGTCTTCGATTGTATTGATAACATCTGAAAAATTGATGCCTACTGAATACTCAAATCCTCCGTCTCTACTGCGGGGACTGAAATAATTTACAGAAATTTCATACCCATTATTGGACACTGACGCTGCGTTCTGCGTGGGAGCGCCAACACCTATAGTTACCGGAATTGGCAAATTAAGCAGAATGTCCTCTGTAAGATTCCAGAAATATTCAGCCACAACTTCAACCCTGTTATTCAAAATGGCTAAATCAAAACCTATATTTCTCATGGTTGTACTTTCCCATGTAATAATCGGATTGCCTGCGGTTGTCACTGCTGCTCCTGATACCGGAATGCCACCAAAGGCATAGCCCTGTGCCAGGTTATAAGTATCAAGATAGCGGTAAAGACCAATTTCCTGATTACCTAATTTACCCCATGATCCCCTTAGCCTCAAATTGCTGATAAATTCGTTATCAGCAAGGAATTGCTCCTCAGAAACGCGCCATCCAGCTGAAAATGACGGGAATAACCCCCATCTATGACCGTCGCCGAACCTTGAAGAACCGTCATACCTCAGGTTGGCCTGAAAAAGGTACCTGTCATCATAGGAATAGTTAACCCTTCCGAAAAATGAGCGCAGACGCCATTCAGAACGCCCCCCCCAAGTGCTCTGGTTGGCTGTAGCCCCTGAACTCATATCCCTCAGCTCATTGCTGAAGAAATCATCTCTGTATGCCTGGAACCATTTATAATTATTATAAATCTCCTCATATCCGGCCATTCCCTGTATCATGTGTACTCCCATTCTATCTTCATAGTTCAGGTAAGCCCTTTGACTCCACTCTCTTGAATTTCTTGAAGCTTCAGTCAGGTTGTTTACTGCAAACCATCCCCCTACCGTGACTGGTTCGCCGGTAAGATAATTCCTCATACCTCTTAGAGTTTCCATGAAGGTGGATTCATCCTCCCTGCTTCCTTTGATGGTTACATCCCCCTGAAGCGTTAACGTTGGCATAATTTTATACTCTAACCCAACCTGGCTAAGGACTTCATCCGTAGTCCGCCTTCTCTCACCTGTTTCCATCTTGGCAATTGCATTCCAGGTTCCACCAAAAAGATCATAGGTGCCATCAGGATATCTCCCGACCAGGTCCCTGTTAATATGCAACATTGCCTGGGTTATCCGTTGAGCAGTAAAACCGGGCCCCCTGACATCCCTGTTCCTGTACATCAGGTTGACTTTTGCAGTCAAGTCCTCTGTTATATAAAGGTCTGTATTGACTCGGGCTGTAATTCTCTGGTTATTAAAGTTATGGATTATACCATCCTGATCAAGGAAATTTATTGAGGCATAAACCCTGCCGAAATCCCCACCACCCGATAATGAAAGTGCATGACGATGCTGGGGAGAATTATCCCTGAACACATAATCCTCATATACAGTAAAAGGGTATTGCAGGGGATTGGTGCCGGCAGCAACATTTCTAATATACTCCTCACTATGTAAAGGTGAGGCTCCGGCATTAACCTGTGCTTCATTTTCCATCTCCAACCAGGTTACCGGGTCCGTTGCTTCCGGATAACCTAAAACATTCTGCCAGCCTACATTAACGTCATAAGTGACCTGGGTTCCTACTTGCCTGCCTCGCTTGGTAGTAACAAGAATAACACCGTTAGCTGCCCTCGAACCGTAAATTGCAGCTGAGGAGGCATCTTTCAGGATACTGATGGATTCAATATCATTGGGCTCCACTGTTGACAATGATTGTGCAACACCATCAATCAGCACAAGAGGAGATGATTGATTAAGAGTTCCATGGCCTCTTACACGGATCCTGACATCTTCACGACCAGGCTCACCTGCAAAATTCTGAATAGTCAGGCCGGGAGACATCCCCTGCATTGCAACTGCAGTATTTGTAACGTGAATGCGTTGTGCTACGTCTTCTCCCGACACTGCACTTACGGCACCGGTAAGGTCAGCTCTTCTCTGTGTACCAAAGCCGACTACAACCACCTCTTCAAGTCCGATGGCATCTTCTTCCATCGTAATATCTATCACAGTCCGGTCGCCGATTACAACATTCCGGGTTAGCAAGCCAACAAATGTGAAAGTAAGGCTTTGGGCGTCTGCAGGAACCATCAGAGAATAATTCCCTTCCAAATCAGTAAGAGTGCCAATTGTAGTCCCGGTAACTACTATCGTAACTCCGGGCAGCAGCTCTCCCTCTGTATTTGTTACGCTTCCTTCAATTCTTCTATCCTCCTGGAAATCTATATCCTTTAAGGCTTGCTCCACAGTTGTACCCTTGGTTTCAACTCTTGATTCAAGAGAAGGATTTGCATAAATCGCAAACTGTGAAACCACAAGTAAAAAAACAAAACAAAGTAGTTTTTTCATAGTCAGATAGTTTTTAGGTCTTCTTCAATTCAAAGAATGTTAGACTTAGGCATTTTTTCATAGCTGAATTTTTTTAGGTTAAACAATAGTTGATTTTTAGGTTACAAAGTATGATTAACAATTGTTTCAGCAATATACCTTTGAATAATAGCCATTAATATCTGCATTTGATATAACTTTATATAACATTGCTTCAATGGTATTCACCCAATTTACAGCGATATTATACTATAGCCCAGCTTGCATTGTCCCAGATCTTTTTTCCTTTATAGAAAGCTTCTTATCTGTTAAAAAATGGAAAATAATATTTCAGATTGTCTTCTGTAAGCCTTACACCATATTCTGAGTCCTGAAAACATTCAGCATAGGTGATTCTTGTTCCCCGTTGACGACCGTATAGTTCAATAAGTTTATCCCTGTATGGATCCGCATAAAAATGAGTTCTCCAGTCGGCGCCCATCCATTCACGACGTTCTCCTTCGTTTTCAGGCACTTGATCGAGAACGCCACGGTTAAATGGCAACCATTCATAAAACTGGGAAGTATGCTCATGCAGCATATCAAGTTTCTTTTCAACAACATCGTCAATATCAATACAAACATCTGGTTCGAAAGGTACAGGCTGTGTAAAACCGTCACTCATATATAAGAACATGGGGTTTCTTTCCAAATGGGGAATATTGGGAACAATGGTTGGGACTGTAACCATATAGGCAGCATCAAGCACAAGTTGCCCTGTGTAGCGGTGATCAGGATGGTAGTCATACGGTCTGTGGGTAATAACAACATCAGCTTTATGTTCCCTTATAAGCCTTATTATTTCCAGGCGGTTCTCAAATGTTGGCATTAATTCGCCATCATTGTTGTCCAACACTATATACTTGGCACCAATAACCTCACCTGCTCTTCTTGCTTCTTCGCGACGTGTCCGTTCGAGTTGTTCGGCTGTAAGTTCATGGTGTCCAGCATTACCATTGGTTACAGAAACAAAAACAACATTATGCCCCTTCTGTATCCATTTGTAGGCAGTAGCGCCCACCTTGTAATCAGGATCATCAGGATGAGCTCCGATAACTAGTATATTCAAACTGTAATCCTGATCATATTGTGCTGCAAGATCAGATGACATAGAAAAAGCAATAAATAAAAAAATAACTATAAATAACCTATTCATAATTTTAAAATTTATTTAACACTAACACTAGGTTTAGTAATCTGCACTGTTTGATAAAAAGGATAGAAGGGCAATAGTCTTTTAATTGTTGAACGAAGTTCATGCATTACCAGGAAAATATACAACTATCAATATTATGAAAAAATTCAGAATTATCCAACACACATTAATCCACCAGCAATTCCGCAACAACTTTCTTCTACTCCACTGTTCCCACTGATAAATTTATGGGCATAGGATTCTCTACTGCCCCTCAGCAGTCAGTTGACTAATATAACTGGGGTTCCTGTGTACGTCCTTTCTTTGTTGTAATGGGTTAGTCCCGAATGTTAATGAGCGGGGTTTCTAATCACATGCGCGAAACGCTCCTGGGGTAGTACTTCAGCTGTGAGCAAATCAACTTTTTCGATGTTGAGCTCAACTTACATAATCAGAATTCTCCGCCATGTATTCTCTCATTTACTCATAGGCAGGATTATTCTCCAACCATTTTATTTGCCATTTCTTGCACCTCTCGCGTAAAGTATTGCTTGTGGATCGTTCATTCTTTTTTCAATTCACGCAGACTAAAATCCTCCTGAGATTCATTCATGATCCAGTCCAAACTAAAAGTTTGTCCCGTATAACAACTCATCCGTCCCATAATTGTGGTCATGGTACTCTCTGCAATCTGTCGGCCCTCATTCGATCGCTTGCCAGTACGTATCGCATCTATCTGATCGGTATGTTGTTGTATTGAAGGATTTACATTTGCAGATCGAATCTCATGTTATCGCCTGCCAGTGATAACAGCTCTGCCAAAATCAATATAAGCATTTCCAGTCGTGCCTACAAGACGTTGATCGTTCCGGGTAGCCGCATTATCAATCTGTTTACCTGTATATTGAACACGAACATCGCCAGGCTAAAGATATTCCACTGCAAAATGATCATAAACATTACCCCATTTACCCAAAACAGAGCCCGTAAGTGCCTGACGTCCACCAAATCCTAAGCTCTACATTAGGAGCCGAATTCAAACAATTAATAGTGTTGGTTGTCCCTCGATCACCAGTTCCGACAAAACCCAACAGGATCGTTCTCTCTGAATGAATTTTGCCGGCTGATGAAAGACCTGCGGAAGGAAAGGTAATTGCAGGAGCTGAAATTGCTGTTCTCTTCATAAAATCCCTGCGTGTTATTCTTTCCATTAGATTTTTAATTTGCATTTTTAATATATTATATGTGCTTTATATAAATGCACTCTGTTGTTATAAGAAAAATAATCAGCTTAATGCTAGACCTTTCAGCTATCCAGTATTTTCGAAAGCCGGTATGAAAGATCAGACAATCCTTCCATTGTATCTCCTCCTGACTGCTCTATCGTAGCCCAGTCGTTGTAATTTATATTATCAAGAGCGCTCATAACGGCAGGCCAGTTGACATCACCTTCCAGAAGCTTCACATTGAAACCCGCTCTTATTCCCTCGGAATTAGCAAGTTCAAGACTGTATTCCTTTATGTGGACCTTGACAATCCTTTCTCCCAGAATTCTTATCCACTGCTCAGGCCATCCGTAGCGAAGTATGTTTCCACAATCAAAATAAAAACGGACAAACGGAGATTCGAACTGATCGAC
This sequence comes from Candidatus Nealsoniibacteriota bacterium, assembly GCA_003561025.1. GTDB lineage: Bacteria > Patescibacteriota > Minisyncoccia > Minisyncoccales > PWPS01 > PWHW01. The sequence goes on along the minus strand of PWII01000069.1, from coordinate 944 downwards.
ATAACGGACTGCTTCAAGAGGACTCAAAAGAAAATTGTTCCAGACATTCTCAATGGCAATAAATATATTGAGCTCTTCGGCCAGGGGAATTACCTTTCTTATTTCAGCGGTTGACCTGTTCCAGCAATCATCATAGTATACCTGCTCATTAACCCTGCCAGGAACAAGAAGAACTGTATCGGCTCCATAAAAACTTGCATCCTCAAGTGTGTGACGCAATGCAGCAACCCCTTGCCGGCGGACTGAAGGATCAGGATCGGAAAGCGGATAACGGCCATGATATGCCCCGCAAACACTCGGTATTTTCAAACCTGTTTTGTCACGTGCGGCAAGTACTTCTTCCCGATTAAGATGACTCATTGGTTCAATGCCTTCAAAACCTGCCTGTTTCGCTGCCATGAATTTTTCCTCTATTGTCTCACCCACCCCGATACTTGTCCACATTATTCCTTTACCGATATTCCTGCTTTTTGACTGATCCATAGATTGGATTAACGGAAATGAAGATAAAAAAGCTGATGCCATTATTGTTTTTTTTGTGAATTGTCTCCTGTTCATGATAGATTAGAATTTGGTTTAATAAATTACACTTAAATATCTAAAACCTCGCCCATATACTCTGGTGTTGGTTCTCATGTTTACCTCCTTTATTTGTTTTTAGGCCACCTCGATGAGCCTGTCAAGCTCTTCCCAGTCAGCTTTATAAAAATGATGCTCATACATTGATATACCGGAACTATTTTCTTCTCCCCCAGATATGATACTTCAACATATTCCTTAACTGAAAGTGTTGCCTTTAGCATCCTGGAACATTGCCGGGATTTTGCCCGGCCTGTATTACAGATTTTGTCAATAGATCAAAGGAGCTATTTGTTCATCTGCAGTAACACCGGCTGGCAGTTCAATTATTTTTATATTCCGGAAATGAATCTCTGCCCCTTCAG
>PWII01000011.1 GCA_003561025.1 Candidatus Nealsoniibacteriota bacterium | reverse complement strand
TTTCTTTTCTTCTGCAAAGGGCTTATAAAAGCTAAAGACGTTAAATAGAAGAATAATATTTTTTCTTAAAGCGTCTTTAATTTCTATCTCAGATAAACTGGTATCTCCGCCAACCATAATCGGATTGGACATAAAGTATATTCTTAGTGCGTCACTACCATATTTATCCAAAACTATCTTCGGGTCAGGATAATTTCCCAAAGACTTACTCATCTTTCTTCCATCATTTCCGGCTAAAACACCGGTAACAATAACATTCTTAAATGCCTCCGAGTCAAATAGAGCATTTGATAATAGATGCAGATAATAAAACCATCCTCTTAGTTGACCCGTATATTCTATAATAAAGTCTGCAGGAAAAAGATTACTCCATTCTTTTTTCTTTTTGAAGGGGTAGTTAAACTGAGCAAAGGGCATTGATCCTGACTCAAACCAGCAATCGAGAACTTCCAAAACTCTTTTCATCTCTCCCCCGCACTCCTTGCAAGGAAAGGTAATTTCATCTATCTTCGGCCTATGAAGGTCATCTATCTTTTTGCCACTTAATTTTTCTATCTCTGCTATTGATTCTACAACCTTGATACTGCCACAACTACATTTCCAGACAGGAACAGGAGAGCCCCAATATCTTGAACGCGATAAACACCAATCAGGCGCATTTTCCAAATTATGTTTAAATCTTCCTTCTTTAAAGTAATTCGGCACCCAGTTAATATTTTTATTAGTCTCTATCATTCTTTTTCTTACTCTGTCTGTCCTTAAATACCAAGCCTTTTGGGTCTTGTGTATAAGAGAGGTATCACACCTATAGCAAAAGGGATAAGAATGAACACCCTTTTCTTTTAAAAACATCTTTCCTTCTAAGTCAGTTAGCGCCTTTTTGGTCGCTTTTTTGAAATAATAGCCGTCCCATTCTCCAGCCTCTTTTGTATAGATACCATTTTCATCCATCAGTTCAACTATCGGCATTCCTTCCCTTTTTCCAAGTTCAAAATCATCCTCTCCAAAATTGGGAGCAATATGAACAATCCCTGTCCCTTCATCAGTATTTACAAATTCAGCACCATAAACCTTGAAGGTTGCTTTGCTCTCCTTTATCTTCTTATTTTTTAAATCAAAAATAGGTTCATAGCTCAATCCAACAAGGTCTTTCCCTTTAATCTCTTTAACTATCTTAAAGTCTCTATCTTTAAATAGTTCTTCTACCTTCTCCTTTGCTAATACATATCTCTTCCCTTTGCTTTCTACAAAGAGATAATCTATCTTTTCGCCAACCGCTAGCGCCAAATTTCCCGGAAGCGTCCAGGGGGTTGTTGTCCAAGCTAAAAAGAATAGATTCTCTTCTGCCTTAAACTCAACAATAATCGAGTCATCTTCTATCTCTTTATAAGAGCCGGCATCCATCGTTATTTCAAATTTTGAAAGGGGGGTGGCACATCGAGGACAATGCAAAGATGTTCTATATCCTTCATAGATTAAATCTTTATCATAAAGAGTTTTAAAAGCCCAAATAACACTCTCCATAAACTCTAAATCCATTGTCTTGTATGCGTTCTTAAAATCAACCCATCGCCCTATCCTGTCTATATACCACTCCCATTGAGCAGAGCTATCGCTGACATATTCTCTACACGCACAAACAAATTTTTCTACTCCTAATTTTTCTACATCCTTTTTGTTTCTTAACCCCAAATTCTTTTCCACTCTATTTTCTGCCGGAATTCCATGGCAATCCCATCCCCAAATACGCTCCACTCTATATCCTTTCATTGTGAAATATCGCGGTATAGCATCTTTTGCAATGCTTGGGAGAAGTGTTGCATAGTGCGGAAGTCCCGTAATAAAGGGTGGGCCATCATAAAAAACATAGTTTCCCTGAGGCGCCTCTTTTTCTACCGACTTTTCAAATATCTTATTCTCTTTCCAAAAATCTATTATCTCTTCTTCTTTTTGCGAAAAGGGACTTTTTTGATTTTGGTTATTTTTAGACATAATTCTAATAATTTTATCTGCAAGGGTTAAAGCCCCTGCAGCTTCTGTTACATCTTTTTGGGCACTTCTATTGTTAATAAAAAGAGAGCCTTTTTTAAAATAATATATGTTCCTTTTGTTATCGCTACTTTCTTCTTATCTCCCAAAATTGGATATTTATCATAAAAATAGTTAAACTCCTTTGCCAACTTAAAAGCATACTCAGCAATAATATTGGGAGAAAAACTATCTGCGGCGGCATCCACCGTCTCCCTAAATTGAGTTAACCTTTTTACTATCTCTCTTTCTTCTTTATTCAAGTTTCCAATCTCTGTATCACTTCCTTTAGCCTTTTCCAATATGCTTTTACAACGAACACAGGTATATTGCAAATATGGCCCAGAATCTCCTTTTAATGTGATAACTCTTTCCCAGTCAAAGACGACATCTCTCTTGTAGTGCCTCTTTAAGTCATTATATTTTATCGCTCCTATTCCAACAATCTTAGCAATCTCCTCCTTTTCAGTCAAAGAGATATCTTTTGATGACAAAGATTCTTCTATTATCTTTTTCGCCTTTTCTTTTGCTAGAGAAAGAACTTCTCTTAAATGTATCGTCCTTCCTCTCCGTGTGGAAAATTTTCCCTCTTTAAGACGAAACATGCCATGTCCAACATGAAAGAATTTATCCTTTGATGCCCAGCCCATCTTTTCTACAGTAGCAAAAAGTTGTTTCATGTGAAGCGTCTGATCAACTCCTATCTCATAGATAAAAAAATCTGGAGAAAATTTATTAATTCTGTATTTAACGGCTGCTAAGTCTCTTGTTAGATATGTTGTGCTCTTATCTGATTTTAAAATCATAGCAGGGGGCATCTCGTCAAAATCTATAATAAATGCTCCCTTACTCTCTTTTGCAACCTTTTTCTTTTTTGCTTCTTCTATTATGTCAGTCAATTTTTCTTCATAAAAGCTTTCCCCCGTCGTATAGTCAATCTTTACACCAAGCTCATCGTATATCTCATCAAACTCTTCCAAGCTCTTTTCTCTACATATCTTCCATATCTCTCGTGCCTCTTTATCTCCTTTTTCAAGCTTTGCAAACCATCTTCTCCCTTCTTCTTCTATCTTTTCATCTTCTTCCGCCTCTTTATGAAAGCGAACATAAAGCTCTTCTAGCTCTTTTATAGATAGCTTTTTAGGATCTTTTTTCTCTTTCTTTATCTGATAAAGCAATTTTCCATATTGTGTCCCCCAGTCTCCTAAATGGTTTATTCCTATAGCATCCCATCCTAAGAACTGATAGATATTATAAAGCGATTGCCCGATAATAGTAGAACGCAAGTGACCTATTCCAAATGATTTAGCAATATTGGGAGAAGAATAATCTATGACCACCCTCTTTCCTATCTTTCCCCTGCCATACTCTTTCTCTTTTTCCAAAATTAGACTAAGCTCTTTTTTTAAAAAGTCTTCACTTATAAAGAAATTTAAAAAACCGTTTTTTGTCTCCACTTTAGAAAAGATATCGCTCTTAATTTTTACTTTTAATTCTTCTGCAATCTCATTAGGGTTCTTTTTTTTCTCTTTGGTCAATATAAAAGCGATATTGGATGAGTAATCACCACAACCCTCCATTGATCTTTCCAGCCGAATCTCTCTACCTAACTCTTTTGTTAAAATTTTTTCCAGTCTCTTTTTCATATTTTTGTAATATAGGTTTATTATACTCTCTATCTTTTTACCACTCTTCTTATTCTTTTGTCTATCTCTCTCTTTTTCATAACCTCTCTTTTATCATATTTCTTCTTCCCTCTTGCTACTCCTATCTCCAGCTTAATTAATCTATTCTTCGTATATATCCTTAGAGGAATAAGGGAAATGCCCTTTTCTTTTGCTTTTCCAAAAAGATACATTATCTCTTTTTTGCTTAGAAGTAGCCTCCTTTCCCTTCTTGGATTATAAAAGATAGAAGTATTTTTCTGCTGATATGGAGATATATTGCAGTTTACAAGATAGGAATTTCCTTCCTTTATCGTTACATAAGAACCATTAAGCGACGCTTTTTTTTCTCTTAAGGCCTTTACTTCTTGCCCTTGCAACACCAAGCCGGCTTCTTTTTTTTCTAAGATATGATAATTAAATGTTGCTGTTTTGTTTTTTACAAGGGTGGTCATACTTACCGTATAATACCATAAAACGATAAATTTTGAAGAGTTTCTGTTTGTGGCTATGCCCTTCTGCTATTGCTTAAATTAATTTTTTTTGGTATCATTGGAAAGCTAAATTAATGGGGATGCACGTTTCGACAGAACTTTTAAACAAAATATCGCAAGCCAAGAGCAGTCTTGATGTTCGTATTTATACGAACAAACATGCAAAAATTAATAAGTGCCAACTTATTTAAGAAAGAACCTGCTCTAGCATTAGCTTAAGCGCAGGCATCTTAGCGCCGATTCCTCATAAGCGCATCAAGGTGTTATACATGGGGATAGGGAGATAAGAGATAAGCCCTTGCTTTTCTCCTAAAAAAATTAGGGCTTAATTCAAAGATTTTTTGCCTAATTTAATTCTTTGAAATATCTTAATTAGGCTAAGCTTGTAGAAGTATTTTGTTTTATTTTCTGGACGGGGGCTCAATCCCCCCATCTCCACATTTATTAAAGCAGTAAGCATTACAACAATTTTGAAAAACAAAAAAACACCTATTAATAATAATATAAGAGCAAAAGAAGTAAGACTGGTTGCCGGAGAGGGAGAACATTTCGGAGTAGTTCCAATAGCAAAGGCGTTGCAAGTAGCAGAAGAGAGAGGCCTTGATCTGGTTCAAGTAACAGACAATGTAACTCCTCCCGTATGCAAGGTTATTGATTACGGAAAATACGCATATAAAGAAAACAAAAAGAAGAAGAAACAAGAAAAAACAGCTAATTTTCAAGTAAAAGTTATAAGACTGGGCTTTTCTATATCAGAGCATGATATGAAAACAAGAATAGGCTCTGCTGAGAAGTTTTTAGAAGAGGGAAATCATGTAAAGATTGTCTTGCCTCTAAAAGGTAGACAAAAGGCGTTACAAGAAGTTGGAAGAGAAAAGATAAACAAATTTCTCTTAATGCTAAAAGAAAAAGTAGAAGTAAAAACAGAAAAAGAATTAGGGAAAGAGCCACGCGGATTAACAATTACCGTCTCTAAGAAATAAAAAAATGAAATCCAAACCAAAAACAAGAAAATCTATCCTAAAAAGATTTAAAATTACCAAAAATGGAAAGATGTTGCGCCGTGCAGTGGGGCAGATGCATTATCGTGCTAAAAATAGCGGTAAAAAGAGAAGAGAGCTTCGCCGTCTTACTGAAGTCAGCCCCGAAGAGGCAAAAAAAATTAAAAAACATTTAACCTATTAACATGACAAGGATAAAAAGAGGATCAACTGCAAATAAACGAAGAAGAAACATCTTAAAACATGTAAAAGGTTTTAGATGGGGAAGAAGCAAAAAGTTTAAGCAGGCAAAAGAGGCACTAATGAAGGCTTGGAGTTATTCTTACAGAGACAGAAGAAATAAAAAAAGAGTAATGCGTAAATTATGGAATCTAAGAATAAATGCCGGTTGCAGAGAAAACGAAACAAAGTATAGCGACTTTATTTACGGCCTCAAGCAAAAAAATATTGAGCTCGATAGAAAGATACTGAGCTCCCTTGCTAAAGATAACCCTAAAATGTTTAGCAAGATTGTAGAAGAAATAAAGAAATAGAAAGTAAAAATATTTAAAAACAGGCATATAAAATTGCCTGTTTTTTGCTTCTATCTATTTTGTAATATCTGCCTCTTCTTTAATAAGCCACGGGTCATTTTTTATCGCGTAATAGATAATTGCAACAGCGATAAATCCTGTCATAGAGACCAAGATAAAGACAATCTGAAAACCTAAAAAGGCGGCTATTATTCCCCCAAAGATGGCAGAAAAAGCGACTGCAAATCCATGCCCGGTGCTCTGCAAACTCCAAGCATAAGCTTCCCAATCCTTATCAACATGCCTTGTAAATATTCCACTTATAATCGGTATAACCATTGCGAGGCCAACACCTCGTATCATCTCTAATACAAAAATATGCCATATCTGTGTAGCAAATATATAAAATAAAGGAACAAGGGTGACAATAATAGCTCCTCTAAATAGATATGCCATATCATCTTGCTCTCCTTTTACCTTGTCCGCCTTATACGCCAAAAACGGCTGAATTGCCGATTTAACTATCCAGTGCAATCCCACGGCAAGACCAATCATCTCTAACGAACCACCCTTTATCTGCTCGGTAATAAAGATTGCATAGACGGGAGCAATAAGTCCCCATCCAGCATGCACAAAAAAAGTAGTGGTAATTAGCTTGATGATTAGCTTATTCGGTTTTACCATATTTTTACTCTATCTTTTTTTCAATTTCACCAAGTAGCTCTAATAGTGAAGGGTCGTCTATTACCTCCTTTCCTCTTCTTATCCAGAGCTCATGCTCAATCTTACCATACTTTTTATAATATTCCATTCCCTGAAGTAAGTTAATTAACTTGTCGGCCTGCTTTACAAACCTCCCTTCTGCCGTTATTCCTTTCTCATACTCCTGCCATAAATCAAAAATCTCATCTTTAAATGAGTTTTGTAGAGGTTTTATCAGTTTTATTAATCCCTCTTCCTCAAGCTTCTCTTTTACTTCTTGCAATCTCTTTCTCTGCTCTGTTGTCGGTCTTCCTTTTTCTGGAATATTCTTCCCTAGCTCTTCTCTGTTAATCTCTTCTCCCTCCTTAATACTAAGAGCGTCATAAGATGTAAGGTCAGGTGCATATGCTTCACAGATGTCATGAACCATCGCAATTTTTATCGCTCTCTCCGTGTCTATATCATCTCTCTTTTCTCCAATAATCCAAACTAAAAAAATAAGATGAAAGATATGTTCAGCTGTTGTTTCTCCATTTTCTATATCATGAATATGCCAGCCTCTTCTTCTTTTTCCCTTTAATAGATTTAAATTAATTAAAAAGTCTAATATATTGTTCATTGATAAGAAACTTTCTTAATTTTATATATCACCTCTATCTTTGAAGAAACCTTTACTTCCTCACCTTCTTTTTTCCCTAAAAGTGCACGGCCTACAGGAGATTCATCAGAAATTTTGCCAAAAATAGGGTCTGCCTCCATTGTTCCTACCAATATAAACTTATCCTCTTGTCCATTCGCCTCTATAACAACCTCTGCGCCAAGACGTATATCTTTACATTTTTTAGAAGGGGATTTAATTATCTCCACATTTCTTAAAACATCCTCTACTTTTGCAATTTTTTCTTCTAAAACGGCAAGATCCTTGCGAAATGTCAGATACTCCGGGTCAGGGTCCTCCGTATGAGTTGCCTCTGGAGCATCCTCTTTTAGCTTTTCTCTCCTTTTTGTCTTTAACTCCTCGTATTCTTTTTTTATCCTTTCAAGCCCTTCTTTTGTTAAGTAATACTTCTTGTTTGACATATTTTTAATAAATCAATCCCCTCTATTTAAGGGGAGTCTTTTTGTCTTCTTTGGTTTCTAAAATTTCTCTAAGCCTCCCCTTTACAAGAGCAAAACATAAAATTTACGAGAATAATTCTCGTAGAGCGACCCTTTGGGGAAATTTTTTTCTTATTTCTCTTTATCCTCATCATAACGATGTTATTCTTGCATTTTATTTATCTTTTGTCAAATCTAACTTGAATCTCAACAAAAAAACTTTGCTCTTTAGCTTTATCTTTCTCTAATAAATTTATTTTGGAAAAAGCTAATTGCATGAAAGACAAAAAGAGTAAGAAGTACTGTAAAAATTGCGGGAAAGTATAGCTTTAATCCTACTGCTGCTCCGACAGCAGCAGCAATCCATAAACCCGCTGCAGTGGTAAGTCCTTCTACTTCATGATCTCTCTTTAAAATAAGTCCCCCACCGATAAAACCGACTCCAACAACAACAGCGGCAATAACACGCGATGGATCAAAGCTGACCTGCAGTCCATTGGCACCATAGAAAGAATAAAATCCAATAACAATAAAGAGAGCCGCCCCGAGAGAGACAAGGGCATGTGTCTTTATTCCTGCAGACTTTTTTTTATACTCTCTTTCTGTCCCAATTAAGGCTCCAAGAAATAGTGCTATAAAGAGCTGTATAAATATTTCACTTTCTTGTATCATTTTTATCTTTTTAATTCTTTATAATAGCGACTCCTATCATCGCAATCTTAAACCCCGCATAGATAAGTATCATAATAAAGATTGTCGCCACTGACAAATTTATAATACGATTAAGAGGAATAATATTTTTAATATCAATCATCTCTTGAATCTGTAAAAGGCTTTCTTCTTCCAGATCCCCCTCTAAGGCCTCTTTCTCACCCTCCCTTTCATCAACATCTTCTTCTATTAAAACAGAAGGCTCTTCTTTGATTATCTCCGGAGCTTCTCTTCCCAAAACAAAAATCTGAACAGAAAAGAAGATAGCATAAAATATAGTAAAAAGCCCTATTGCGACGAGAGTTATTCCTATATTTTTCATAGTTATAATTATCTTTATATTTTAAAAGTATAAAAGATTTATTCTTTTTGCGCAATAATGTAATAATTGTTTCTCTTTCCTTTTTTTATAATACTCTCCTCTACTACTCTAAATCCCGCCTTTCTAAAGATATAAGAAAGCTCTCCTTTTCTGAATATATAATAATATCTTTTTCTTTTAAGAAAAAAATCTCTTGGACCAAGGGATGATTTAGAAAATATATTTAATAGTATATTTTTAAGATAAAAAAGCTTATTTTCTTTTCCAAAGTTCCAGACCGTAACAAAAGACATTCCTCCCGGCCTTAATACTCTCTTTATCTCTAAGACAGCTTTTTCTCTATACTCTTTTGACGGAATCTGATGAATTACAGCAATGCTATACACCTTATCAAAAGAGCTATCTTTAAAGGGAAGAGAAAGAGCATCGCCTACTAAAAAATTATTTTTGGGATATCTTTTTCTCGCTTCTTTGATCATATTTTCTGAAAAATCGACTCCTGTATAATTCGTTTGCTTTAAGTATTCGCAAAACCTCCCATTTCCACAACCGAGATCAAGAATATCTTCGCCTTTTTTGGCATAATCAAAAAGAAACTTCATCTCTTCCCAAAAGCGATCTCTAGAGTTTGCAAAAGAAGATGATACTAGGTTATAATCCTCTTGCAGGTCTTCCATTATTTTTTTTGCTTCTTTTTCTTTCATAGAGATTTAATTGGAGCAATTCAATAGATTACTATTTTATGGATATAAGTAAAAATGTATTAAAACAACTGATAGAAGAAGGTGCCAAAAGCACTAAAGATTTAGAAAGGATAAAAAAAGATGTTGCTAAAAGATACAAGGCTCCTCTTCCAACTAATGTAAATCTCTTACAAGCTTATCATAAATCAAAGATAAAAAACAAAGAGATAGCATCACTCCTAAAAACCAGGCCTGTCCGTTCGCTCTCAGGAGTAGTTAATGTTTCTATACTAACTAAGCCCTATCCGTGTCCCGGGGAATGCATCTATTGCCCAACGGAGAAAGATCTTCCCAAAAGCTATCTAGACAACGAGCCGGCAGTAATGCGCGCAATCTTAAACAAGTATCATCCAAAAAAACAAATCAGAACGAGAATAGAAGCATTGAAGAAGACCGGCCACCCGACAGGAAAGATAGAGCTTAGAATTGTAGGAGGCACATGGTCTTATTACCCTAAAAAATATAAAAGTTGGTTTATTAAAGAATGTTTTGATGCTTGTCTCCCTCTGTCGGCAAAAAAGAGTAGAGATATAAAAGAGGCTCAGAAGAAAAACGAAAGCACAAAGCATCGTATCGTTTGCCTCTCTGTTGAAACAAGACCAGATTTTATAGACAAAAAGGAGATTGAAGATCTTCGCTTTTTTGGAGTAACTATGGTTGAGCTCGGAATACAGAGTCTCTCTGACAAGATACTAGAATATACAAAAAGAGGTCACAGTGTAAAAGAGATAGTGGAGGCGACAAAGCTTCTAAAAGATGCTGGCTTTAAGGTCTGTTATCAAGTAATGCTAAATCTTCCAAAAAGCAGTCCGCAAAAGGATATTAAAATCTTTCGTGAAATTTTTAATAATAGTGACTTTCGTCCCGATTTTCTAAAAATTTATCCTTGTCTCGTGTTAAAGAACACTCCTCTTTATAAGCTCTTTAAGAAGAAAAAGCATAAAGCCTTCAGTGATAGAGAGACAACTGAAGTTATAAAGACTATAAAGAAAGAATTCATACCCTATTATGTCCGTGTACAAAGAATATTTAGAGATATTCCTATGCAGAGCATTGCCGGTGGATGCAAGATATCCAACTTACGGGAAAATATTAAAAGGGAGGCAAAAGAAGAGGGTTGGGACTGTAAATGTATTCGGTGCCGAGAAATAAAAGGAAAATACGAGAAAAAAGAAAAAGTTTTTCTTTTTCGTCAAAACTACAAAGCATCAGCAGGAAAAGAGGTTTTTCTCACCCTAGAAAATAAAGAAAGAAGCAAGCTCTATGCTCTTCTAAGACTGCGAAAGGGAGATAACTTTACCGTTATAAGAGAAATTCATACATATGGACAGCATCTTCTCTTCGCAGAAAATGAAGAGATATCTCCTCAACACAAGGGCTTTGGAAAAATGCTTATAAGAGAGGCTGAAAAAATAACAGAAAAAGAGTTTAAGTCAAAGGAGCTATTTGTAATTGCAGGAGTGGGAACGAGAAACTATTGGAGAAAATTAGGCTATCGCCTTAAGGCAACATATATGGTTAAAAAAATAAAAACTGACAAAGAGTAGTTTGTCAGTTCTTTTAAAAACTTTTTTATTTTTATCTTTTAACTCTCTTAAGCCCGGAACAGGTAATAATATCAATTTCTTTTTTTTCTATCTCATCTAAAAATAGATTTACTCCGATTGCATCAGAAGAGATATGACCTGCAATAACAACATTGATGTGTGCCTTCTCCGCCTCTTCTCTATTTTTTTCAGAAATATGCATTCCAATTACGGTCCCTACGCCAGCCCTTGATAATTTATCATATATCTCTGAAGAGCCTTCGGTTCCTCCCGTCATTTCGGTGATAACAATCTTTCCCGCTCTGTTTTCTTTCCCGCCTGCAAATATTTGAGGGCCGGCTCCAATCTTTATCGCCTCTTTATATTCTTCAACCTCTTTTAATGATTTTATAATATCATCAACAAAAACCGGTTTATCTTTTTTTATCTTTTTATCAATAAATTGTGCTGCCAAATTATCGCAAGGTGTATGTACGCACATTAAAGGTATCTCTAAGTGTCTTGCCATATCAACAACTCTGTTGTGATTAGCGGGAGAGACTCCTCTTGATACCTCCTGTATTCTTTTTTTAATTAATTTTTCGGCAACATTTATGGGGACTCCATACATATGCATTAAGTCTATCTGTAATCTCATCACGTCATCTAGTCCCGCCAAACCAGCGCCTCTTGGGTGGTGTGATATCACCAAATCTATATCACCAATTTCATTTGCCAAAAGCATTTCCTCTCCATCAATGTCAATCCCCACCATAATCTTTTTTATCTTTTTTTCCGGATCTCCAAAAAGTATTCTTGTATCAGAAAAAGGATTTACAAGCCTTTCTTTGTCATATTCTTCCTTTTCTTCTTTTCCCATCTTTTCGTATCTCTCTTTTAATCTCTTTAACATCGTTTTTATCTCTTCTTCTCCCCTAAAGTCATTTTTGATGCCTTGATTAATCGCTAGATTGTATATCTCTTTTATTTTCATATCTATTTTTTTTGTAATTTATATTTTTTATAAATCTGCTCTATTTTTTCCTTTTTGTCACTAATATTTCCTATATTTTTTCTTATATCTCTCTTTTCTCTCCTAATATATCTTTTTAATCCTCTTGGTATTTTTTTCATAATACTTTAAATATTATTTTCTTATCTTAAAAGCTTGCTCTTATTTCTTTATTTTAACTATCTCCTCCTTAACAACAACTCTATCGTCCCAAGGAGATGCCTTTCCGTCTATTGTTATAGACTGTTCTGCTCCTTTTCCTGTAATTAAAACCACATCGCCTTTATCGGCAATCTCTAATGCTTTTTTTATTCCTTTTCTTCTGTCTTCAATAGAAAATAGATTTTCCTCTCTTATTTTACCATTTTCTTCAGCTACCTTTACAATGTCTTCTATAATTTCTTTTGGATCATCTTCATAAGGGTCAACATTACTCACTATAACAGAGTCAGCCATTTTTGCAGAAATTTCTCCCATGGCCGGTCTTTTCGCTTTATCTCTTCCTCCCCCTTCCGCTCCCAATAAAATAATTACTTTTCCCTCTTTCTTAATATTGTTTGCTGTTTTTAAAACCTCCGTAATGCTTTCTTTTTCATGAGCATAATCCACAAAAACCTTAAATTCTTGCCCTGCCTTTATCTCCTCCATTCTTCCCGGTATCTTTTTTAATTTCAAAATGCCTTTTTTTACGGAATTCAAGCTGACACCCATAATTTGTGAAATTATTATTGCTGGAAAAACATTATAGACATTAAAAACTCCGGGAATATCAATTTTAAAATTCTCATTTCTCACTTCAAAGTCAACTCCCTTGCCACTTTCTCTTATATTGCGTGCAACATAATCAGCGTCATTTTTTATTGCAAACCCCACCCTCTTATCAGCAGGAAATCCCAAGAAATAATCTGCATGCTCGCTATCTTTATTGGCAATAATAATTTTTTCCGTCTCTTTTCCGTTTATTTTCTTTCTAAAAGAGGATAGTTTTTTAAATATCAAACCCTTTGTTTCCTTGTACTTTTCAAAGCTTCCTGAGTGGGAGGGGAGGTGTTCTGGCGTTAGATTGGTAAAGACCAAAATATCATAAAATATTCCTGTGTGACGATGTTGTTTAATTCCCTCCGATGTTGTCTCTACAATGCAGACCTCGCAGCCCTCTTTCGCCATTTGAGCCATAAACCGTGAAATAGTAAAACGGCCCGGCATCGTCATGTGATAATCGTTTAGAATATTTTTTTTCCCTATTTTTATGCTAGTAGTGCTTATAATTCCCGTTTTTTTCCCGCTAAAATTCAGCGCGCTCCAAATAAAATTGACCGTAGAAGTTTTTCCTTTTGTTCCCGTAACACCAATGACAATCATTCTTTTTGAAGGAAAACGATAGTAAAAAGCCGCAAAAAAAGCAACAAGCCAATGATATTTTAAAACAAGCCACTCCGGAATTATTTTTCTTAAAATTTTTTTCATTTTCTCTGTTTTTATTTGCCCCCCAATATTTTTAATGCTTCTTCAACTCTCTCTTCTTCGTTTTTTCCTTTGGTTACTTTCTTAAGTGCTTCGCTTATTTTCTTTTCACAAAAGCCAAGATTTTTGAGTGCTAAAAAGGCTTCGTCTTTTTTCTCCTCTTCAATAAATTTTCTAGATAACTCAAAAATCACCTGCTGCCCCTTCTTCTTTCCTATACTAAAGATTTTTTTCATTATCTCTCTGTCATCTTCTTCTATTCCCTTTTTTAGCTCTGGCATTGAGGCAATTGATGCGATACGAAGAGCCGTTTTTGGCCCTATCCCGGATATATTTATCAATTTTTCAAAAAAGAGAAGGTTTTCTTTTTCTCTAAAGCCATAAATACGAATATCTTTTTCCGTGCTTTGCGTAAAACAGAACAATACTATCTCTTTATCTCCTTCTTCTATCTCTTCTGTAATTGCAAAAACCTTGTAGCCGACACCATTTACATCAATAACCAGATAATCATCCTCTTTTATTATAATCTTCCCTTTCAAGTAATAAATCATATAATTAATTATCTTTTTAGTCCTTTAGATATATTACCATATTTGACTAAAAAATGAAAAAATGATATACAGTACAGCGTAAACTTATTTTACCAAAAGATATGCCAATTACAAAAACAGCAAAAAAAAGACTACGCCAAAATGAGAAACGCCATATTCTTAATTTAGGATATAAGCGTAGAATGAAAAGGATAGTAAAGGAGATTCGTGAACTAATTTCAGAAAATAAGAAAAAAGAAGCTCAAAAGCTTCTTCCAAAAGCGTACAAGATAATTGATAAGGCTGCAAAAAGAGGAATAATAAAGGAAAATACTGCCTCAAGAAAGAAGTCCCGTCTCACAAAGGCCACTACTTGATTTTTAAATATTAAAAAGAAAAAGATGAAGCCCCAAAACAGGATCAATTTTTCCTGTTTTTGATTTTAGATCAATTTCAAAAAGTCTTGAATATATATTTTTTAATTCATCATAGGTGAACTTTTCCGCTTGCTTGTAGCTTTTTTGAAAAAGATAAGGATGAAAATTTAACTTCTTTCTTATCTCATTATATATAAGGCCTCTTTCTAAAAGTTCTCTTATTAAGATTAAGTTGCGAAATTGAAAAACTATCATAGAAAAAAGATAGAGCGGGTTATCTCCCTTTTGTAGATGATCATAGATTGAAAAAATCGCTCTTTCTCTGTCTTTTTTTGCAATACTGTCTATCGTATTAAATATATTTATATCCTTTTCTATTTTTGTTAGAAGATTAATGTCTTCTTTTTTTATATCTTTCTTGTATAAAGAAAGTTTGTCGATTTCATTCTTTATCAAAAAGAGGTTCTCGCCCCCAATTAACGCAAGAGTTTCAACAACATCTCTGTCTGCTACTACTCTATTTTTTTTAAATTCTCCCTCTATCCATGAAACAAGTTTTGCCTTAGAGAAAGGAGCAAATTCCTGACATGTTACTCTCTTTTTGTCTTTCTTTTCTTCTTTTAACAAAAAAGAGAGTACCGGGTCAGTCTTTTTTATTTCTCTTTCTTCATAAAATAGAATTACATCCTCCGTCTCTATTATTTTTTTTCCATTTTTCAACAAATCTGCTTTTAGATTTTTGCCGGCAAACATATCCTTTGCCACAATAAGACGCTTTTCCTCAAACATTCCAATCTGTTTTTCTTGATCAAAAAGCTCTTTAAAAGAGTTTTCTGCATCTAAAAAAACAAGGTTAAGTCCGCTCTGATTTCTTTTTTTATACTCCTCAACAATATTGCTTACTTTCCTATTAATACGGTATCTATCTTTTCCATAAAGTAATATAATCATAGCTCTACAAATTAAATACTATTTTTGAAATTTTGGACAGAAATATGTTCCTCTTCCACCAAGAATTGTCTTTGTAATCTTTTTTTTACAAACAGGGCAAGGTAGGTTTTTTCTATTATAGACAAGATGTTTTTCTTGATATCCTCCCTTTCTCCCATCAAGTAGCCTAAAATCACTGGTGCTATCTCCCTGCAGGCTGAGCCCCTTTCTTAAAATAGTTTTCATATTTAGGTAGAGTCTTTCCATCTCTTTTTGCTTCAAGCTATCTGCATTTCTCTCTGGCCTAATCTTTGCCTTAAAAAGAATTTCCGATGCATAAATATTTCCTATCCCGGAAATAAATTGTTGATTCATAAGCAGAGACTTTATCCTTCCTCTTCTTTCTTTAAGAATTCTAAAAAAATCTTCTTTTTTTATCTCTAAAGGGTCAGGCCCTATTCTTGATAAATAATCCTCCTTCTCTTTTCTTGAAATGAGATTAATCGTAGCAAATTTTCTCTGATCAGAAAGTGCGAGCTGCTTTCCGTTGCTTAAAAAAAAGATATAACGTAAAAATCCATTTTTTGGGTGTTGCATTATCTTTTCTTCAGAAAGCCACTCTTTCCCTTTTCTTTCCCATTTTCCATATAAGAGATGACCTGTCATCCTGAGGTGAATAAATAGTATCTCTTTACTACTTAGATGAAAAAATATACCTTTTCCATGTCTTGTTATCTTTTCTATTCTTTTCCCTTTTAATTTCTTTGATAAGTTGTTTTTCTTTTCTCCCCAGACACAAACAAAGACCTTATTTAAGGTCTTTTTTCTAAGCAGTAATACTGTTGTTTCTACCTCCGGTAATTCAGGCACAAATATTAACAGACTTTGTCTAGCACCTACACAAAGACCACTGTTATTTACGATCTCTAAATGGTTTCTCTAATTTTTTTTACTATCTCTGCCGGAGTAAAGTGAGCTTTTATCAGAAAATCAACCGCTCCCAAGTTTATACCCCTTTCAACTTCACTTTTTTGACCCAAATTAGAAAGAATAATTACCGGTATATCTGCCACTTCAGGGTCTTTTTTCATTCTCTCTAACACATCAAAACCATCTATACCGGGAAGAATAAGGTCAAGCAAAACAAGGTCCGGCTTTTCTTCCTTTATCTTTACTTCTCCTTTTTCTCCATCAACCGCTTGAATAACATCATATCCCTCTTTATCCAGCTTTCGTGAAATCATTTCACGAAGAAATTTGTCATCTTCAACAACTAAAATTTTAGCCATAATTTAGTAATTTACAAAATTATAATTTTTCTTCTTGTACTTCTCCACCATCCTCTTCTTCTTTCTTTTCTTCCTCATCTATTGGGTCTGCCAAAGGATCTTCTTTCTTTTCTTCCCCAATTTCAAAAGTAGCGGTATCTTGCTCTTCTGTTTCAGTGTTTTCCATCTCTTCCTCTACCGCTTTTTCTTCTTGTACTTCTCCGTCACCCTCTTCTTCTTTCTTTTCTTCCTCATCTATTGGGTTTGCCAAAGGGTCTTCTTTCTTTTCTTCTTCCTCAATTTCAGGAGTAGCGGTATCTTGCTCTTCTGTTTCAGTATTTCCCATCTCTTCCTCTACCGCTTTTTCTTCCTCTATCTCTTCGCCAAAATCATCCTCTTCTTCTTTTGCTATCTCGTCTATCTCTTTATCTATCTCTTCACTATCGCCATATTCTGAATTATCACCTTTTTCTCCGGGACCAATCTGTGCCTCAACTTTGTCAAGAACCTCTTGCGGATCAAACTCAGTCTTAACAAGCCAATCTTTTACTCCAAATTTCTGTGCCTTATCAATCTCAACCGGCTGCCCTGAGTTAGAAATGATAACAACAAGAGTCTCTTTAATCTCTTCGTCTTTTCTTAGCTTTTCCAACATCTCAAAACCATCCATCTTGGGCATAACAATGTCAAGCAAAACGAGATCCGGCTTTTCTTCTCTTATTTTTTGAAGCCCTTCCTCGCCATTTACCGCAGCAACAACATTATATCCTTCTGCAGAAAGCTTTTTATAAAGAAGATTACGAAGAATCTCCTCATCTTCTACAATAACAATTTTTTTCATTTTTCTATTTTTTATCTAATATTATCTTCATTTTATCCAGATTAAAAAATATTGTCAAATCTATCTGGCTAGAATTCCTGAAACAGACTATCCACCTCTTCCTTTTTTGCGGGAATACTAAAAAAGAAAATACTTCCTTCTCCCGGGCGTGATTTAAACCCAACCTCCCCACCATGTGCTTCTATGATATTTTTACCAATAAAAAGCCCCAATCCGGATCCTTCCGTATCCATTCTTTGAACATTTGCGGCACGAAAGAACTTATTAAACATTCTTCTCTGTTGGTCTTCAGGAATACCTACTCCCGTATCTTTAACAGCAAATCTAATTTTTTCATCTTTGTAATCTATAGATAGAGTTATTTTTCCCTCCTTTGTATACTTCATTGCATTGTCTAAAAAATTCTGCACCACTATTCCTATCTTTTCTCTATCAATTTTTAATCGTGGCAACTTTTTGTCTGTTTTTTGAAATTCAAACTCTATTCCCTTTTTTTCTATATACTCCTTGTATGATTCAATAATCGGTTTTATTAACTCCATAAAGTCTGTTTCTTCTGTCTCATGGACATATCTTCCCTCTTCTATACGAGTTACATTCAAAAGATCATTGACCAGATTTACCATTCTATCATTGGCTTCATATGCTTTTCTAATAAATCCGATTATCTCCTCAGGGATATTCGCATCGTTCTCTTCTTCTAATATGGTTTGCAGTGTCCACTTGATTCCGGAAAGAGGGGTTCTAAGCTGGTGGGCCGCGACAGAAACAAACTCTGTCTTTATCTTCTCTATGATTTTTTCTCTCGTAATATCATGAATATTAACAAGAGTCCCCATCTCTTCACCTTCATGCTTAATCGGTATCGTTGTAATTTCAAGAAAAAGCCCTCCCTCTATCTCCACCTCTTCTCTAAAGATTTTATTAATATCGCTTCCGATAAGCTTAATAAGCGGCAATAGAGTAGGAAATGTCTTTAACTCTTTTGTTGTTCTTTCTATAACATCTCTCGCCTTTATATCAAAAATATTTTCTGCATTCGGGTTCACCAAAACAAGCTTCTTGCTAGAGTCAAAGAAGAGAAGGCCATCTGTAAAATTATTAATAATTGCAAGCGTCTTTTCTTTTTCCTTTTCTGCCTCCTTTGATGCGTTATCAGCATCTTCCGCCAAATTAAGAAGAGCTGTTTGAGTCTTTTTCATCTCCTCCGCATTTTTTTCCAGTTCTTTTGCGTTTTCCTCAAGCTCTTTTGTTCTTTGTGCAACCTTTTCTTCCAACTTCTCGTTTAACTCAGCAAGCTCTTTCGTTCTCGCTTCAATCTTTATTTCCAATACGGCCTCTGATTCTTCTAACTTTTTGTTTGCTTTTTCAAGCTCCTCTGTTCTCTCTTTTATCTTTCTTTCAAGCTCCTCTTCAAATCTTTTGCTTTCGGTTATATCTCTCAACGTAAGAAAATATCCCGAAAAATTCCCTTCGCTATCTTTTCTTGCATGTCCCAAGACAAATACCGGAATCTCCTTTTTCTGTTTTGTAATAAGGGTCATTTCTTCGCCGGTCGCCCCACTCTTATTTGCAACCTTTGAGATAAAGCTCTCCAGCTTTCCCTTGTTTTTAAATAAAATATCTACTCCATTCCCAACTATCTCCATCTTTTCATACCCCGTTACTTCTTGAAATGCCTCATTGCTATCCAATATAAAATCAAGCGGATTAACCATACAAAAGGCAAGAGGAAGAAATGATGTAAAGTCCTCTATATATCGCCGAAGATCTTCAAGCTCTCCGCTATTTTCTTCAATTAAATCCTCCTTTTGTTCTTCTTCGTTCATCTAGCTGTTTTTATATTTTTCCAATTCTTTTTGCAATTTTTCTACCTTATCCTTTAATTCTGTCATCTTTAGCTCTCTCCCAATTGTAAGTCGATTAAACTTTTCCATCTCTTCCATCTTTTTTTCCAACTCTTTTTTACTTTTTTTTATTTCATTCTCTTTCTTTTTAATCTCGGTTAAATTAAAAAAAGAGAGAAAGATACCGTTAACACCTTCATCTTTAATCTTTCTGCTTTTGGCAAAAAAGGTGGCCGGCAAAATATCTCCTTCTTTTGTCTTTATTGCTACCTCTCTGTCCTCAATATTATCTTTTTCTAGTAGCTCTCTTATGATTTTCATTGCTATCTCCTCATCAATAAAGACAGAAAGCTCTTTTCCTATAATATCATATTCACTATATCCTGTCTCTTCCAAAAAAGCCGGATTAGCCTCAAGTATCATTCCTTTTGGGTTAATAAAACATAATGGCAACGGAGTAAATTCAAAAAGATCCTGAATATATTGTTCAAGCATTGATATATCTTCAAGTAATGTCTCCGTTTTGTCTTTTTCTTTTTTATTTACCATGTAAAAGTAAACTCGTGATATTTATTTCCATCTTCAGATTCTTTTTGCTCTTCAACAACGCTCACATCTTCTCCTACGCCCATCTTAAGAATAAAAGAAAAATAACCACAAAAGTAATCACTAAGTATAGGGTGAAGCTCTATATCATATATAGAGGCCTTCATACACCGCTTTTCCAAGTCCATTTCAGTCGGCTTAAGAGCTCCTACAGTATAGTGCTTCTCCCACATCTCTCCCGCTTTTTCAAATATCTTTTCCGGAGAAAGAAAGTGCCTCATAAAAAATTTTATCATTAGAGAAAACTTTGGCGCATTCATTCCCATTTCCTTAATCCCTTCTCTATCTATGCCAAGTGCTTTGTGTATCGCTATAAGAGAAATGGTTCTCATGCCGATAGGATAAAAACTCATATTATCAATCTCATCTTTATAACTAAATGAGCACTTCATTCTTTCCAGCTCCTCCTCAACTCTCTTAACTCCACCTTCTCCAAACTTATCCACAATAAAGCGGTAATCCGTTTTAAAAACAACCCCTCTTACTTTACCCGGTTTATTTAATATCTCATCGATATCTTGTTCTGTTATTTGATAGCTCATATTTTTTATATTTAGCTATTATTTTTAATATTCCATTCCATATAAAATTCATGATATCCTTCTTCGGGAAAATGCTCTACTTTTTCTTTATCAATTTTTTGCCCAACAACCATAGATATAATAGAAGAAAAATATCCTAATAAGTAATCATAAAATATCGGGTGAAGAAAATCTCCATGAAGCCGTAGCGCCGTTTTGCCGTTTTCTTCATCAACTACTATCATCTCTATTCTTCCTTTTGTATAATGTTTTTCCCACAACTCACCCACTTTTTCCAATGTCTTTTCGGAAGACATAAAGTATTTTGTAAAAAACTTAACTAAAAAAGAGACTCTTGGAGCATTTTTCCCCATCTTTGATACATCTTCTCTATTATAGTTAAATGCCCTGCTAATAGCAAGAAGAGAGAATATACGCAGGCTGATTGGATAATAGCCCATTTGACTGACTTCTTCATAATCTATACTAACTCCCATCTTCTTAAGCTCATCCTTCACTTTTTTTAAGCCATCTTCTCCATTTTTATTTATAATAAAATGATGGTCTGTCTTAAAGACAACTCCTCTTACTTCTCCTTTAAGTTCTTGTAATCTTTTTATCTCTTCTTCTGTTATATTATAATTCATCTTTTTAATCCTATTATTTTTTCCATTTTAATAAAAATTCATGAAAAAAATCATCTCCCCTAAAATAGCATCTCGCCTCTTTGGATTCTATCATAGAAATCTTAGATGTCTCAAATACCTTTTCGATATAACCCAAAAAATAGTCACAATATATCGGATGAAAATGAAGATTATATAGGCGCACAGCCAGATATTTCTCTTTTCTGTCTATCGTTTTTACATCAACTCTTCCAATTGTGCTCTTTTTTCGCCAATCTTTACCTATTACTTTTGCACTCTTTTCTATGCTAGGAAAAAAATATGCAAAAGAAGAAAAAGGTCTTTTATAGGAAAGCTTTCCCATCTCCTTTACCTCATTGCTATTCATATTAAAGACACGGCTAATTGCAAGAAGTGACAATATTCTTATACTCCAAGGATAAAACCTCCTTCCCGCTATCTTGTTATAATAAAAAAGATAACCCATCTCTTCTAGTTCCTCTTCTGTTTTTTTTAGTTTTTCTTCTCCCCCTTTACTCAATACAAATAATTTGTCTTTCAGCAAAACATCTCCTCTTATCTCTCCGGGAGAATTTATCATGGTTGATATCTGATTTTTATCAATACTATAGTGCATTTCTTAAAAATTAAAGCTTCTGTTTTTTTTCTCTTCTTTTTCCTCTTTTTCCATCTTATTTGCAATATTATTAAAGCCCATCTCCCGTAAAACTTTTTCTAATTCCTTTTTATTATAATTAAAATATAAATCAGAAAGAGAAAAATTAAAAGTGGCATCTCTCTTTATTGTTGCTAGTTCTTTGCTTAAAAAGGCATTCTTCTCTTCTTTTTTTAGATTTTCTTCTATCTTTTTTGATAAAGACCCACTCTCTCCCTTTTCTAGTAAGGCATAAAGATTTTCTATATTGCCAAACTCCTTAATTATCTTTATCGCCGTCTTTTCTCCAATTCCACTGACTCCCGGTATATTGTCCGAAGCATCCCCTTGAAGAGCCTTTATATCTACAATCTTTTCAACAGGAAGTCTGTCAAATTTTTCTTCTATATCTTTTTTGCTATAGAGTACCGTATCTTTTATCCCTCTCCTTAAAGAATGTATTTTTATATTATCGTCAGCAAGCTGAAAAACATCTCTATCGCCACTTGCAATCACAACCTCTCTCTTTTTAGAAAAAGAGCTAGCGAGACTTCCTATGATATCATCAGCTTCTAATCCTTCTTTAGCAAAAACAAAAACACCAATCTTTTTAAAGACATCTCTCATTGCTTTAATCTGACAGATAAGCTCTTCCTTTGCTTTTGGCCTCTTTGCCTTGTATTCTTTATATTTTTTATGCCTAAAAGTCTTTGCGGGAGAATCAAATGCTGCAATAATGTGAGTAGGCTTAATCTTATCTATTATCGAAAAGAAGGCTAGGAGTGAGCCATATATCGCCCCCACATCCTCGCCCTTTTTATTTTTTAAAGGGGGAAGAGCATGAAAAGCACGATGTATTATAGAATTTGCATCAAGCAGTAAAACTATCTCTTTTCTCTTTTTTTCCATTACTTCATACTACCACACTTTTATTTAATTAAAAAATATGCTATTATCCTCCTTGTAAATTATATTTTCGGGGCGTGGTGTAACGGCAGCACGCTTGCTTTGGGAGCATGTAGTTCGAGTTCAAATCTCGGCGCCTCGACAAAATTAATTGAAGAAATAATTTATTTTATTATAATTCTTTAATCGCGGGCGTTGTATAATGGCTATTACCCAACCCTTCCAAGGTTGTGATGGCGGTTCGAATCCGCTCGCCCGCTCATAAAAAAACAGCTCTTAATAGAAGAGCTGTTTTAAAATAGACTTTTCCTCTTATTTTGCGTAATCAACTACTCTAGTTTCTCTAATTAGAGTTACCTTTATCTCTCCCGGATATTTGAGCTCTTCTTGAATCTTGTTTGCAATTTCACGCACCATCTTTTTTGCTTCCAAGTCATTGACTGCTTCTGGTTTAACAAATACTCTTATCTCTCTTCCTGCCTGTATCGCATATGACTTATCTATCCCCTCAAATGAATTAGCAACTTCTTCTAGCTCGCTAAGTCTTTTCAAATAATTTTCCAAAGTATCTTTTCTTGCACCCGGCCTTCCTCCCGATATTGCATCTGCCGTCTGGATAAGGACCGATTCTATCGTCTCATATGGATACTCTTCATGGTGTGATTTCATTGCTGTAATGACATCTTCTTCGGTGTCAAATTTTTGCAAAATTCTTGTTCCGATATCAACATGAGATCCCTCTACTTGATGGTCGAGAGCTTTCCCTATATCATGCAAAAGCCCCGCCTTTTTACAGACAGAAACATTTGCTCCAACTTCATTAGCAAGAGCTCCTGCTAAAAAGCTTACTTCTAGAGAGTGATTTAAAACATTTTGCCCATAACTTGAACGAAAATGAAGTCTTCCCAAGAGATTTACTACTTTGGGGTCGAGGTCTATAATTCCCGCCTCATACACTGCTGCCTCTCCGGCCTTCTTAATTTGGTCAGAAACCTCTTCTTCTGCCATCTCTACCATCTCTTCTATTCTCGCTGGCTGAATTCTTCCATCAAAAATAAGTTTTTCCAGCGCAATTTTCGCAATTTGTCTTCTTACCGGATCAAAACTGGAAATAATAACGGTTTCCGGAGTGTCATCAACAATAACCTCTACTCCGGTAAGTTTCTCCAATGTCTTAATATTTCTTCCTTCTTTTCCGATAATTCTTCCCTTAATCTCATCATCAGGAAGACTTACATTTGATGTGGTAAGGTCTTGGACCTGCGAAGAGGCGTATTTTTGAATAACAGAAGAGAGTATCTCTTTTGCTCTATTTAGGTATCTATCACTTCCTTCTTTTTCTAGCTTCATAATTCTTTCCAAGATATCACCCTCATACTCTTTTTCCAATACCTGATAAAGTTCACTTTGTGCTTCTTCTTTCGACATACCCGCAATCTTCATAAGATCCTTTTCTGCTTTTTCTTGCATCTTGTCAACCTCTTCCTTTATCTCTTTTAGTCTCTTTACCTTCTGATTAAATGTCTTCTCTTTTTTGTCATAATCAGACATCTTTTCATCCAAGGAATTTTCTCTTTTGAGAAGAAATTTTTCTCTTTTAAATAACTCTTCTGATTTTTCTTCAGTCTCTTTTCTTGCTGTTTCTATCAGCTCCGCATATTTTTCTTTCGCCTCAACTACAATCTCCTTACTCCTTTTTTTAGCATGGTCAATTCTCTTTTGTACTTTTGTCTCTAATGCTTTGTGATCTCTTTTTGCAATCGATTGCCTGGCAAAATAACCAAGAGCAATGCCAAGAAAAAGGGTTGCTATCCCCATCAAGGGTAAAAATATTTGTTCCATATTTATCTATTTGAGTTAACTTCCTACAATTTCTTGCCCTTTTCCATCAAAAAACAATCTACTAACAAACATCAATAAACAAAAGCTTATTGCTAGTTTCCAAATAATTAATGATAGAAATTAATTCTTTTTTTGTTTTCCCACTAATGCCACTCATAACATCGCCACTCAGTTCTATAATTTCAGAAAAATAGATTTTGATTTTAAGCATAGAAACCTGCAGATATTAACTTCAAACGGTTAATTGTTTACAATGCTTATATAATAACAAAAAAGGCTATCGATGTCAAAATCTATATTTTTTGCTTTTATGTAATTACTTCATCAATAATTCCGTATTTCTTTCCTTCTTCAGAAGTAAGATAAAAATCTCTATCAGTATCTTTCTTAATTTTTGATAAAGGCTGTTTTGTGTGAGAAGAGAGAATCTTATTTAATCTCTCTTTTATCTTTAGAATCTGTTTTGCCGTTATCTCAATTTCAGAAGCCTGTCCTTTTGCTCCACCCATAACTTGATGCAAGAGAATTTCTGCATTAGGTAGCGCAAAACGTTTTTTTGCAGTTCCCGCTGCAAGAAGAACAGCGCTCATTGAGCCGGCCATCCCTACGCAAAACGTAGAAACATCACACTTTACATATTGCATCGTGTCATAAATAGCCATACCGGCAGTAACCGACCCTCCGGGACTATTGATGTACACTCTAATATCTTTTTGTGAGCTCTGGCTGGCTAAAAAGAGCATCTGAGCAATAATAGAATTTGCAACATCGTCATCTATAGAAGTTCCAAGAAATATGATTCTTTCTTTTAATAAACGAGAATAGATATCATACGCCCTTTCCCCGTTTTGTGTTTTTTCTACTACTGTTGGAATAAGATTCATATCTTTGATTGATTATTTTTTTAATTTTTCTCTTCTTTTTCTTCTTTATCGCTCTTTTTTGGCTCTTCTTCTTTTTCTTCTGTCTCTTTTGTCTCTTCTCTCTCCGTCTTCTCTTTTTCTTTCTCCGATTCCTCAGCTTCCGCTGCCATCTCTATCTCATCTCTTCCAATCGCTTTAATATCAATTCTCCATCCGGATAACTTTGCTGCCAAGCGAACATTCTGCCCCTCTTTTCCTATTGCCAAAGAAAGTTGGTCCTCCGGAACGGTTACAATCGCCCTTCCTTCCTCTATCTCTATCTCCGATATTTTTGCCGGAGACAATGCATTCTTGATAAAATCCTCAGGGCTTTCCATATACTCAATAATATCTATCTTCTCTCCCCCTAGTTCAGAAATAATAGTGCTCACCCTAGTACCTCTCTGTCCTACAGCCGTACCAACGGGATCAATTCCTTCTTCTTCCGAAAAAACAGCTATCTTTGTTCTTGATCCCGCCTCTCTTGCAATCGCCTTTATCTCTACGGTCCCTGCAGCAATTTCAGGCACTTCAAGTTCAAAAAGCTTTGATACTAGTTTTGGAAATGCACGAGAAAGCATTATACTCGGGCCCTTTGGGCTATCTTCTACACTCAAGACATAAACCTTATATCTCTGTCCCGGTCGATACATTTCTCCTTTTATCTGTTCATCTTTGTGAAGCAATCCAAGAATTTTACCAATATCCATCAAGACATTTTTGCCCTCAATTCTCTGCACGATTCCGGAGAGAACTTCTCCTTCCTTATCTTTATATTCATTAAACATAAGCTCTCTTTCAGTCTCTTTCACTTTTTGAAGAATTACCTGTTTTGCAGTTTGTGCCGCAATTCTACCAAAATCATACTTTGAAGGAAGAGTAGTTTCCAGCTCTTCGCCCACCTTAATATCGGGCTCTATCTCTTTTGCTTCATCTATTGTAATATGCCTTTTTGGGTTATAGCGAACCTTTCCCTCTTCTAGCTCTTCTTCTTCATCACTATCTGCTTCTTCCTGTGTGAAAACGGCCGTATCTTCGTCTACAACCGTCTTAACAAGCCAAAACTTTATCTCTCCACTCTTGTGATCAAGCTTTGCCTTTACAACCTCTCCTTTTTCTCTATATTCTTTTTTGTAAGCGGTCGCTATCGCTTGTTCAATAATCTCTACAACCTTTTCTTGCGGTATCTCTTTTTCAGTCGCAACCTGAGAAATTGCTGATGTAAATCCTTTTATATCCATAAAAATAAAATTAAATTTTGTTTATAATGCTTAATAAAATAATAAAATCCGTTTCTATACGGATAATGACTATTCACTACTTTCTTTATGTTGTAAAGAATAGCAAAATAAGAGATATTGTCAAATTCTTCCCCCCCTTCGTACACCCCGGGGGTGTACGAAGGGGAGGTGGGAGGATGATTTTAAAATTCAGTTAAATCCTGCTCTATATCCTGCTCTATATTGAGGGCTTTGATATCTTTATGTAACCCAGTATCTCTTTTTGCTAAGCTCATCTCTCTTTGTTTCTACTTTTTCTATCTCTCTTTTTGCAAAATCAGCTTCCTCTTTTATCTTCTCCTTATCCCAATCCTTCATCGTCTTTATTTCCTTTAAAAGAGTCTCTTTTTTATTTTTGCTTGGCTCTTCAATCACCTTTGAAAGAAGAATATTTAAGACATCACCGACAACGGGACCCGGAGACAAGTTCATTTTTTTCATAACATCGTCTCCCTTTATCTTCAGCATATTGGTGCTAATAGGGTCACTGGACACCTTTTCTATAAGATATCGCATATGCCTTAATTTATACGGTTCCGCTTTTGGAACACCGGAACCAATCCTATCAGCCATACGCACCATGAGGAGCTCTTCTATGTTTTCTTTACCGACATTTCGAATCAATCTTCTTATAGAGCTCTCAGAAACCTCTCCCACGTTATAATAAAAGAGGTGATACCTAACAAGAAGAGTAATTTTTTTTATATCATCTTTTTTAAACTTCATTCTTTCTAAAATCCTCTTTGCCATCTTCGCGCCCACTATTTCATGATTATAAAAAGTTGCACTTTCACCCTCACCCCTCTTGGTCTTTGGCTTTCCTACGTCGTGCAAAAGAGATGCCATTCTAACATGCATGTTAAAATCTCTTTTTGCCGCATACTCAAGAGCATTAATAGCATGCTGATAACAATCATAAATATGATGCTTGTTCTGTTTTATATTATATCCTTCTATGATTTCAGGTAAAAATTCTTTCAAAAGTCCAAGTTTTCTTAATTTTTCTACGCCCTCTTTAGCTTTGCTAGACATTATTATCTTAACAAACTCATCTCTTATTCTTTCTTGAGAGATATGAGAAAGAAGATCTGCATTTTCAGCAATACTTTTTTCTGTCTCTTTTTCCAAGGTAAAATCAAGTGTTGCAAAAAATCTTACAGCACGCATCATCCTTAATGCATCTTCCGCAATTCTCTCTTTCGGGTCTCCCACCGCTCTAACTATCTTCTTTTCAATATCTTTTTTTCCATTATAGGGGTCAACTATCCCTTTTTTGGGATTAAATGCTATCGCAT
Organism: Candidatus Nealsoniibacteriota bacterium; assembly: GCA_003561025.1. GTDB lineage: Bacteria > Patescibacteriota > Minisyncoccia > Minisyncoccales > PWPS01 > PWHW01. The sequence goes on along the minus strand of PWII01000011.1, from coordinate 2,830 downwards.
TTATGGTAAAGTCTCTCCTTTTTAAGTCTTCTTCTATTGTTTTTACAAAATAGACATTCTGGGGTCTTCTCTTGTCGCTATAATCACTCTCAGTTCTGTAAGGAGTAATCTGTATCTCCCTTTTTCCTTCCTTAGAAGAAGAGATTACTGTCACTGTTCCAAAGTCGTTATTTATATAGCTTTTTTTAAAAATTTTTCTTATCTCTTCGGGATTTGCGTTAGTAGCAATATCAAAATCTTTTGGAACAAATCCTCTCAACATATCTCTTACACAACCACCAACCAGATATCCCTCAAATCCATTTTCTTCTAAAGAGAGTATTATTTTTTCTATCTCTTTTTCTAATTTCATCGCCTTATTTTATCCCATTAGCTGCAGGGGTGCAACCCCTGCAGCTCATCTGCAGGGGTTGCACCCCTGCAGATTACGATGTAAAATGGCAATATGCCTCGGTAGCTCAACTGGATAGAGCGTCGGTCTTCGGAACCGCAGGTTGGGGGTTCGAATCCCTCCCGAGGCACATTATTCTTTTTAGAGAAAAATGAGAGGTCAAAATAAAACCACTAAAAGAAATAGATTATCAGGTTATAGCTTGAGCTGGATGATAGAGAAAAAAGAGCTCTTCTTGTAAAAATAAGATGCTTTTCTCAAAATTAAAATTGACTTTTCTCTCTTTATAACGTAAAATGCAAAAGCTATTAGTAGCTGATTAAATAAAAATATGTCATATTCTGGAGTTTTAAAAAAAAGAAAAAGGAAAAAAACACACGGCTTTTTGGCTAGAAAAAAGACAGCTGGCGGAAAAAATGTGTTAAAGCGAAGAACAAAAAAGGGAAGAAAAAAGATTTCTGCCTAGTTATGTTGTCTTCAAAAAATAGAATAAAGAAGAAAAAAGAGTTTGATTCTGTTTTTAATTTAGGAAAAACCGTTTCCAATAAGAATTATATTTTAAAAATAAAAGATAGTAATCGTTCTTTTCCTCGATTTGCATTTGTAGTCCCTTCTAGGTTTGAAAAAAGAGCTACAAAAAGAAATAGAATAAAAAGAGTTTTTAGAGAGGTTGTAAGATCTCTTCTTCCTTTTATTAAGGGTGGATTTGATATAATTTTTATTATAAAAACAAAAGAAGAGATCTCCTTCTCCAATCTGCAAAAAGAATTACAACTTTTATTTAAAAAGATAAAAATAATATAAGATGGAAATTTTTTACAAGATAATTTATCAGCCGATCTTTAATTTACTCATCTTCCTATACAATCTTCCTTTTGTAGATCTTGGAGTTGCTGTTATTTTAATAACCTTGCTCATAAAAGGAGTTCTGTATCCGCTCGGCATTAAGGCGGCAAAATCACAAAAGGAGATGGAGCTAATTCAGCCGGAAATTAAAAAAATTCAAGAGAAATATAAAGACAATAAGGAAGAACAGGCAAAAAAGATAATGGAACTCTACAAAGAAAAGGGAGTAAATCCTTTTGCAGGAATGGTCCCTCTTTTTATTCAACTTCCTATACTTATTTCTCTTTTTCAAATATTTAATAGAGGTCTAGAAAACGAAGAGATGCAACATCTCTACGCTTTTGTCTCTAAGCCGGACATTATAAGTTATAACTTTATGGGGTTTATAGACCTTTCTTCTCCCAATGTTATCTTTGCTATTCTAGCTGGTGCCGGTCAATACGCTCAGATGAGAATGACCATAACAAAGAAAAATAAGAATGAAAAACAAGACACGGCAAAAGCGATACAATCTCAAATGGTATACTTTCTTCCCGGATTTACTTTTATAATTCTCTTAAACCTTCCCGCCGTTGTTGGTGTTTATTGGATAATAACGGTTGCTTTTTCTATTTTTCAGCAGTATATTATAAAAAAGGATAAAGACGAGAGCAAAGATGGAAAAGATAAAAAAGATAATTAGGGAAATCTTTTATTTTATAGATCCCGATATAAAAATTGATTTTTCTTTGCAAGAAGAAAACCATCTTTTTATTGACGTTAAAATGAAAGAACCTCGTGCTCTAATAGGCGAAAAAGGCCAAACTCTTTCCGAAATAGAAAGATTAATAAAGATTATCTGCAGAAAAAATTATGATGACCTTCTCTATATTAATCTGGATATCAACAACTACAAAAAAAGAAAAGAGGATTATCTAAAAAGCCTTGCAAAAGAAGTAGCTGATGATGTGTCGTTTACAGGTATAGAAAAAAAATTTCCACCTATGTCCGCATCGGAAAGAAGAATTATTCATCTCTCTCTTTTAGATAGAGAAGACGTGACTACGGAGAGTGTTGGCGAAAAAGAAGACAGAAGAGTTTTGATTAAAAAATCTTCTTCTAGTACTACTCAAAGATAGGAAATAGGGAGTAAAACCCGCTACTTTTTACACAAGAGTCATAATCTACAATAAAGGGTTTTGGCTCTCTTCTATTGCATTTATTTATATGGTGATTTTTTAAGTCCGGTTGTACTCTCGTTTCCAAAAAAACTGCACAATCATTTATATTATAATCCCATCCACCATCATCCCAATTGGCACGCGAAGACAAGATAAGGCCAAAGTTTCCACTTCTATCAATTGACCAGACGCCATCTATATTAATAGGATAAAATTCTCCTACATTAAACCCAAAATCTATATTTTCTTCACTGTCACCCTCTCTCTTTTCCATTACTTTCTGAGAATCATATTCGCTATCAAAGTACGGCCTCTCATATAAAGTTAAGTGGTCTCCTCTTCTTCGAGGCTTTTCTTCAGTGCTAATCTGTACGACTGTCATAGAAGAAAATTCTCCACTTGCACTAAAATCTCCCGCATTAATTATCTTTGG